>NZ_JBEOXS010000020.1:0-125312 GCF_040296705.1 Streptomyces sp. NPDC002055 | reverse complement strand
GTGGGCCCCCAGGGCCCGTAAATATGCGTTCCGGAACCCCCACCCCGGAGCCCCCGCCCCCGCAACCACCCACACACCCGCACCCAACAAACCGGGCACCCGCCGAAACGAACCGCAAGCCCCCCCCCAAGCGCGCGCCGCACGGCGAAAACGCCCGGCGACGCCAACCACCCCCACCACCAAAAAGAACCGGGCCCCAGGACTGTCGTCCCGGAGCCCGGCCCTTCGATATGCCGACTGCTCGGTTGCCCGGCGCCTAGCGCCGCAAGCCGCCCGTCAGTTGTCGTCCTCGTCGATGAGGAAGCCACGCATCGGCGACGGCGCCTGCTGCATGGGCTGCTGCCCCTGCGGCCGCACCGGAGCCATCGGCTGCGTCATCGCCGGCGACATCTGCTGCTGACCGCCGTAGGACTGCGCCCCGGCACCGGGGTTGTGCCCACCGTGACCGCCCATGGACTGGTTGCCACCCATCGTGTGGCCACCCATCCCGCCGGCACCGGCACCCGCACCCGCCATCGACGGGGACGGCGGCAGCGACGCGGCGGCGGGGGTACGCGGCGGGGCGAGCGAGTCGTCGGACTGGTTCTCCAGCTGACGCAGCTGGCTCTCCAGGTACGACTTCAGTCGCGTCCGGTACTCGCGCTCGAAGCCGCGCAGGTCCTCGACCTTGCGCTCCAGCGTGGCGCGAGCGGACTCCAGCGAGCCCATCGCGACGCGGTGCTTCTCCTGCGCGTCCCGCTCCAGGGCGTCCGCCTTGGCACGGGCGTCCCGCTCCAGACCCTCGGCGCGGCTGCGGGCCTCACCGACGATCTTGTTGGCCTCGGAACGGGCCTCCGCGATCGCCTGGTCCGCGGTCTGCTGCGCGAGCGAGAGGACGCGGGCGGCGCTGTCGCCACCCGGGCCCTGGCCCGGCTGCGGCAGGTGCGGGCCGGGGCCACCGGGACCGCCGGGGCCACCAGGGCCGCCGGGACCGCCCGGGCCACCGGGGCCGCCCATCGGACCACCCATGGGGCCGCCCTGGCCCATCGGACCACCCTGGCCCATCGGACCGGGGCCGTGCTGCCCCTGCGGACCGCCGTGTCCACCGGGACCTGCGGGCAGCTGAGGTGCGCCACCGGGCAGCTGGGGCGGGCCCATCTGCTGTTGGGGCGGCACCGGCTGCGGTCCTGATATGGCAGCGGGCACGGGTGCGCCGGGTCGCTCCTGACCCTCCGGCTTGCGCATGCCCTGCTGCTGGTTCTGCGCGGCAGCACGGGTCGCGGCGGCCAGCTTGGCCCGCAGGTCCTCGTTCTCCCGGAGCAGACGGGTCAGTTCACCCTCGACCTCATCGAGGAAGGCATCGACCTCGTCCTCGTCATAGCCTTCTCGGAGACGGACGGTCGTGAACTGCTTGTTCCGCACGTCCTCGGGGGTCAACGGCATCTCTTCTTCACCTCTACGTAGTCGTCGGCAATCGGCATGACCGTATCGTTCACAGCCACCTCACGACGGTGATCAGGATGTAGACGATGATCATCAATACGAAGAAGGACAGGTCGAGCGCTACGCCCCCGAGACGCAGCGGCGGAATGACCCGCCGCAGAAGCTTGAGTGGCGGATCAGTGACAGTGTAGGTGGCCTCGAGGAGGACCACCATCGCCCTGCCGGGTTGCCATGAGCGGGCGAACTGGAAGACGTAGTCCATGACCAACCGGAAGATCAGCACAATCAGGAAGCAGTACAGCGCGATGTAGATCACCTGCAGTGCGATGTCCATCTCGCGGTGCCTCTCCCCTTACTCGTGCCGGGCCTCGTGGCTCCGGTGACCATGGTGCGTCTCAGCTCTGGTTGAAGAACCCACCCTCTGCAATACGGGCCTTGTCCTCCGCCGTGACATCGACGTTAGCAGGCGACAACAGGAACACCTTCTGCGTCACTCGCTCAATGCTTCCATGGAGGCCGAAGACCAAACCGGCAGCAAAGTCGACAAGTCGCTTCGCGTCGGTGTCGTCCATCTCCGTCAGATTCATGATCACCGGAGTGCCCTCACGGAAGTGTTCCCCGATGGTACGGGCTTCGTTGTAGGTCCGGGGATGCAGCGTGGTGATGCGGTAGGGCTCTCGCTCGGACACGACCTTGGGCATGATCACGGGTGCGTTCTTCTCCGGATTCTGACGTTCAGGTGTGATGGATGCCACGGGTGCGATACGCCCCCCTCGCCCCCCTTCCGGGAGAAGAGACCCGGAGCGCCCACTTTCTGCGGTCAGGGCGACGGGCTCGCGCTGGACGGGCGGATGCACAACCCGTACCGGTTCGTCCGGATCTGTCCGGTCCGACGGATGTGACTGGTGGGGCCGACGAGCCCGCTCGGGCTCCGGCTCGGGCTCGAATTCGTCGTCGGGGTCGAATCCCCGGCCGTCGTAACCATCGTCCTCCACGAGGCCGAGGTAGACCGCCATCTTGCGCATCGCGCCGGCCATTCTCTGCGTCCTCCGCTCTGTGGTGGCTCCCCTGCCTCCTGCGGAGAGGCACCATGGGCTCCGTCACCGGACGCCCGGGATCCACTCGGCCTGCCCGCCCGACGGGCGGAAATGACCATATTTTCTGCTGTGGTCCGACTTGCTTCGCGACGTTACCGGAGCCGGGTCCTGACTCCGAGTACCGCAGTGCCGACGCGCACATGTGTCGCCCCGGCCGCCACCGCATCCTCGAGGTCCGAGCTCATTCCCGCGGACACCATGGTGGCAGCAGGATGCCCCGTGCGCAGGCCGGACGAGATTTCCACCAGCCGCTCGAATGCCGCCCGTTGACGCCCCGCGTAGGGGCCGGAGAGCGGCGCCACGGTCATCACGCCGCCCAGCCGGAGCCCCTCGGCCGAGGCGATCGCGTCGGCGATCTCCGGCACCCGGTCCGGCGCGACGCCACCCCGGCCGCCGGCCTCTCCCGCCTCTGCGTCGAGGGCGACTTGGAGCAGGCAGCCGAGCTCCCGCCCGGCGCGCACCGCGGCGGTGGAGAGAGCGCCCACCAGCTTCGCCCGGTCGACGGACTGCACCAGATCGGCATAACCGGCCACGGAACGGACCTTGTTCGTCTGCAACTGACCGACGAAGTGCCAGGTGAGCGGCAGATCCGCGCACTCCGCCGCTTTGGGCGCCGCCTCCTGGTCCTTGTTCTCGGCGACGTGCCGCACCCCGAGTTCGGCGAGCAGCCGGACATCGCTCGCCGGGTAGGTCTTGGTGACCACGATGAGGGTCACCTCGTCCCGGGCCCGTCCCGCGGCGGCGCACGCGGCGGCGATCCGCTCCTCCACCTGCGCCAGGTTCTCGGCCAGTTCGGCCCTGCGGTCGGTCACGTGGCCCCCTCGGACCTGTCGGCCTCCGCGCCGTCCTGGTGGGCGGCCGGGCCGTCGGCTCCCCGAGGGGTCCCGTCGTCCAGCCAGACATAGCCGGCGAGGCGTCCGGTCGTCCGGTCGCGGCGGTAGGAGAAGTGGTCGGACGACTCCAGGGTGCAGACGCGGGACTGTTCGCGCATCCGCACCCCGAGCCGGTCGAGTTGTGCGTGGACACCGGCGGTGACGTCCACGGCCGGGGTGCCCCAGCCGGTGGTCGCCCAGGACTCCGGAACGACGCGCGCCACCTCGGCCCGCATGTCCTCCGGCACCTCGTAGCAGCGTCCGCAGACGGCCGGGCCGGTGACGGCGGTGATCCGCGAGACCTCCGCGCCGAGCGCGAGCATCGCCTCGACGGCCGCCGGGACGACCCCGGCGACCAGCCCGGGACGCCCGGCATGGGCGGCGGCCGCGACGCCCGCGACGGGGTCCGCCAGCAGAACCGGGGTGCAGTCCGCGGTGAGCACGGCGAGCGGCAGGCCGCGACGCGCGGTCACCACCGCGTCCACCGCCGGGACATCGCCGGCCGGACCCCACGGTCCGTCGACCACCGCGACGTCCCGGCCGTGCACCTGGTTCATCCAGACCACCCGGCCGGGATCGATGCCCAGGGACCGCGCGGCGCTCCGGCGGTTGGCGACGACGGCGGCCGGGTCGTCACCGACCGCGCCGCCCAGATTGAGCTCGGCGTACGGAACGGCGCTCACCCCGCCCCACCGGTCGGTGAAGGCGAAGTGGGCGCCGCTCGCGCTGACGTTCTGCGTTATCACTGCGTGCTGTGCTTATTTCAGGAAGTCCGGGACGTCCAGTTCCTCGGCCTGGCTGTCCTGGTAGGGACGGGCCGGGGGAACCTGGGGCGGCGCGACCGGGGGCGCGGAGGTCTCGCCCACCGGGGCCGACTCCACCTCGTCGGGCTCCTCCTCGCGCGGCGTCACCGAGCCGAGGCCGCCGAACGAGGAGCGGCCGGCGGTGTCGGAGGACGAGGAGGACGGGCGGCCGGCCGACGGGTAGGGCTCCTCGCGGCTGCCGCTGGACGAACCGAGCACCTTGTCGCGGTTCTTGGAGGGCGGCTGCCCGCCGTCGAAGCCCGCCGCGATCACCGTGACCCGCACCTCGTCGCCGAGCGCGTCGTCGATGACCGCGCCGAAGATGATGTTGGCCTCGGGGTGGGCCGCCTCGCTGACCAGCTGGGCCGCCTCGTTGATCTCGAAGAGGCCCAGGTCGGAGCCGCCGGAGATGGAGAGCAGCACGCCGCGGGCGCCGTCGATGGACGCCTCCAGCAGGGGCGACGAGATCGCCATCTCGGCCGCCGCCACCGCGCGGTCGTCGCCGCGGGCCGAGCCGATGCCCATGAGCGCGGACCCGGCCTCCGACATCACCGACTTCACGTCGGCGAAGTCGAGGTTGATGAGGCCAGGGGTGGTGATGAGGTCGGTGATGCCCTGGACACCGGAGAGCAGCACCTGGTCGGCGGACTTGAACGCGTCGAGCACGCTCACCTGCCGGTCCGAGATGGACAGCAGCCGGTCGTTGGGGATCACGATGAGGGTGTCGACCTCGTCGCGCAGGCCGGCGATGCCGTCCTCGGCCTGGTTCGCTCGGCGTCGGCCCTCGAAGGTGAACGGGCGGGTGACCACGCCGATGGTCAGGGCGCCCAGCGAGCGGGCGATATTGGCGACCACCGGCGCTCCGCCGGTACCGGTCCCGCCGCCCTCACCCGCGGTGACGAAGACCATGTCGGCCCCCTTGAGGACCTCCTCGATCTCCTCGCGGTGGTCCTCCGCGGCCTTGCGGCCGACATCGGGGTTGGCGCCGGCGCCGAGGCCGCGGGTGAGCTCACGGCCGACGTCCAGCTTGACGTCGGCGTCGCTCATCAGCAGGGCCTGCGCATCGGTGTTGATCGCGATGAACTCGACGCCCTTGAGACCGACCTCGATCATCCGGTTGATGGCGTTGACGCCACCGCCGCCGATGCCGACGACCTTGATGACTGCGAGGTAGTTCTGCGGTGCTGCCACGTCGAAGGCCTCTCGCCTCGAGTTACGTGTCCGTGCGTCACGTTGGCCGCGGTGCACGGACTGATGCCGATGTGGGACGGTCCGAACGCCGACCCGAACCCTAACGGTGAAGTTTAGGGTTACCAGTATGTCTGCTCTGTGGAGTCCTCGAACGAGACACTAAGTCGACAAGTGCTGCGCGTTCAACGAACACGCCGAACCTCCCGTTTTTCTTTTCACCCTATGTGATCACGCATAGCGCTAGCCAACCAGGGTGCTGGGGCGCCTGCGGGCACGTCAACTCCCGGACGCGGCAGGGGCCGTGGGAGCGCTCACGTCGAAGTGCCGGGCGCCCCGGGCGGCTTTCAGGAGCGCGAGCAGAGTCCGCGATTTGGCGCGGCCGTTCTCCCCGCTCCCCCACCGGACCGTCCGTCCGCCCGTCAGCTCCAGCGTGATGGAGTCATATGAACCGACCTTGACCACCCGGGTGTCGCGCCGGACCTCCGCCGGGAGCCCGGCGGCGACGCGGACCGCCTCCCTTCGGAGCCGGTCGGCGCCGAAGCGCCGCCGGCTCGGGGAGTCTCCGGCCGCGAGCTCCAGCAGCGGCACCCCGTCCGGACGCTTCCGCACCTGAGCGAACCTGACGCCCTCGGCGTCCACTTCGGTAAATCGCCCGCCCGCTTCGATCAGCAGCTGCGGACGTCTTTCGGTCACCTTCAGATCGATGCTGTCCGGCCAGGAACGGGTCACGTCGACCTCGGCGATGCGCGGGAGCGCGGCCCGCAGCCGGGCCGCGACCTCGTCGGTGTCCACGGAGGCCAGCTGCTCGCCGGCCGGTACGCCGGCCGCCGCGACCACCTGACGGGGCCGGAGCACCGTGGTGCCCTCCGCGTTCACCCGCTCGACCCGGGCCCAGTCCGAGCCGTAGAGGACCCAGACGGCGCCCACGCCGAGCAGCACCGCGCCCGCCAGGGAGGCGATCAGGGTGCGACGGCGGGGGCGCCGGAGACGGATCCGGAGCAGGGGCGGGCCGGACGGCGGAGAGTTCCGCGTACCGCGTCGGTCGGTCGTCGTTCCGGCCACGCTCCCTGCTTTCTCACGCCTGGCGGCGTGCGGAGATCGCCTCGTACACCATGCCGACCAGCAGATCGTCCGCGTCCCGGCGGCCGAACTCCGCGGCGGACCGGGACATCTCGTACAGCCGGTGCGGGTCGGCGAGCACCGGGAGCACCTGGCTCTGCACCCACTCGGGGGTCAGCTCGGCGTCGTCGACCAGCAGGCCGCCGCCGGCCTTGACCACCGGCTGGGCGTTGAGCCGCTGCTCGCCGTTACCGATCGGCAGCGGTACGTACGCGGCGGGGAGCCCGACGGCGGAGAGTTCGGCCACCGTCATGGCGCCGGCGCGGCAGAGCATCATGTCGGCCGCGGCGTACGCGAGGTCCATCCGGTCCACGTAGGGCACCGGAATGTACGGCGGCATGCCGGGCATATTGTCCACCCGGGGCAGCTCGTTCTTCGGGCCCACCGCGTGCAGGATCTGGATGCCCGAGCGCTGCAGCGCCGGGGCGACCGCCTGCACCACCTCGTTGAGCCGCCGGGCGCCCTGCGAGCCGCCGGAGACCAGCAGCGTCGGCAGGTTGGGGTCGAGCCCGAAGGCGGCCCGCGCCTCGGGACGGACCGCGCCCCGGTCCAGCGTGGCGATGGTGCGGCGCAGCGGGATGCCGACATAGCGGGCGTTCCGCAGCTTGCTGTCCGGCGTGCTCACGGCGACACCGGCGGCGTACCGGGAGCCGATCTTGTTGGCCAGGCCCGGGCGGGCGTTGGCCTCGTGCACGATGATCGGCACTCCGAGCCGCTTGGCGGCCAGATAGCCGGGGAGAGCCACGTAGCCACCGAAGCCGACCACACAGTCGGCCTTGGTGCGCTCCAGGATCTGCTCGGCGGCCTTGATGGTGCCGCGCAGCCGCCCGGGCACGGTGATCAGCTCCGGTGTGGGCTTACGCGGCAGCGGTACGGCCGGGATCAGTCCCAGTTCGTAACCCCGCTCCGGGACGAGCCGGGTCTCGAGTCCGCGCTCCGTGCCGAGGGCCGTGATCCCCACGGTCGGGTCCTGCCTGCGCAGGGCGTCCGCGAGGGCAAGCGCGGGCTCGATGTGGCCGGCGGTCCCCCCACCGGCGAGTACGACATGCACCGAAATTCACCGCTCTCCGGACGGTCGCTGCTTGACGCGCCGTCTCATCGTCTTCCATCTCACCCCAGCCAGCTTCCTTCTCACAGCAGGCTGCCGCATGGCCAGGGCCGCCCGCGCACCGGGTTCGCTGCGCGCGAAGGCGATCAGCAGCCCGATGGCGAACATCGTCGGCAGCAGGGCGGAGCCTCCGTAGGAGAACAGCGGGAGGGGGACACCGGCGATCGGCAGCAGACCGAGCACCGCACCGATGTTGACCACGGCCTGAGCCGTGATCCAGGTGGTCACACCTCCCGCGGCGTACCTGACGAAGGGATCCTCCGTGCGTCCGGCCACGCGGATACCCGCATAGCCTAGAGCCGCGAAGAGGGCGAGTACCGACAGCGTCCCCGCCAGGCCGAGTTCCTCCCCCGTCACGGCGAAGATGAAGTCGGTGTGCGGTTCGGGGAGTTGACCCCATTTCTCCAGGCTTGCACCCAGCCCGGAACCGAACAGTCCGCCGGAGGCGAGCGCATAGATCCCGTGCACGGCCTGCCAGCACTGATCGTTCGGACCGGGGTCGGTGGCGCCGATGCAGGCGAGCCGGGCCATCCGGTTGGCGCTGGTGGTGATCAGCAGGAGGCCCAGCGCCGCGGTGCCGCCGAGCACGCCCGCGAAGAGCCGGGTGGGGGCGCCGGCGAGCCAGAGCAGGCCGAAGAGGATCGCGGTGAGGATGATGGCGGTGCCCATGTCACCGCCCAGCATGATCAGCCCGAGGAGCATGAAGGCGGCCGGGACCAGCGGTACGAGCAGGTGCTTCCACTGGTTGAGCAGCCGCTTGTCCTGCTTGCGGGCGAGCAGGTCGGCGCCCCAGAGCACCAGGGCGAGCTTGCCGAACTCGCTGGGCTGGAGCTGGAAGGGGCCGCCGAGCTGGAGCCAGTTCCGGTTGCCGTTGACGGTCTGGCCGATTCCCGGGATCTGCACCAGGGTCATCAGGAAGACCGAGACGGCGAGCAGCGGGTAGGCCAGCGCCCGGTGCAGCCGGACGGGGAGCCGGGAGGCGAGCAGCAGCAGGCAGGCGCCGAGGGCGGCGGCGATCAGCTGCTTGCGGAAGTAGTACGTGGACGGCAGCCCGGACTGCAGGGCCTGGATCTGGGAGGCGGAGAAGACCATCACCAGGCCCAGGACGGTGAGCAGCGCGCTGCCGCCGAAGATCAGGTAGTAGGCGGTCAGCGGGCGGTCCCAGGCCCGCCTGAGCCGGGTGTGCAGCTTCCGCAGGCCGCCCAGGGCGCTGCCGCGGGGACGCTCCGGGGCCGGGCCGCCCCGCCCGCGGGGGCGGGACGCCGCCGGTCTCGCCGTACGGGCCGTCATGTCCCCTCCTGAAGGTCTGGTGCGCCGGACCCGTCCGCGGCGCGGGGACGGGGCCGACTAGCGCCGCTGTGCCCCGGGGGGCGCCTCCAGCTCCCGTACGGCCGCCGCGAAGGCCTCGCCGCGCTTGCCGTAGTTGACGAACATGTCCATCGAGGCACAGGCCGGGGCCAGCAGGACGGTGTCCCCGGGCCGGGCGAGCCCGGCCGCTTCCCGGACGGCCGCGGCCATCGCCCCAGTGTCGGTCCGGTCGAGGTCGACGACCGGCACATCCGGGGCGTGTCGCGCCAGCGCTTCCCGGATCAGGGCCCGGTCGGCGCCGATCAGTACGGCGCCGCGCAGCCGGCCCGCCGCGTTGCTGACGAGGTCGTCGAAGGTCGCGCCCTTGGCGAGGCCGCCGGCGATCCACACGATGTGCTCGTAGGCGGCCAGGGAGGCCTCGGTGGCATGGGTGTTGGTGGCCTTGGAGTCGTCGACGTAGGCCACGCCGCCGACGTCCGCCACGTGCTGGATGCGGTGCGCGTCGGGGCGGAAGGAGCGCAGTCCGTCGCGGACGGCCGTGGCCTCGACGCCGAAGGCGCGCGCGAGGGCCGCCGCGGCAAGGGCGTTGGCGATGTTGTGCGGGGCCGGCGGGTGGATGTCGGCGACCTCGGCCAGCTCCTGGGCATGGCTGTGCCGGTTCTCGACGAACGCCCGGTCGACCAGGATCCCCTCCACGACGCCGAGTTGGGACGGGCCGGGGGTGCCGAGGGTGAAGCCGATGGCGCGGCAGCCCTCCTCGACGTCGGCGGCGCGGACCAGTTCCTCGGTGGCGGGGTCGGCGGCGTTGTAGACGCAGGCGACCTGGTTGCCCTCGTAGATCCGGCCCTTGTCGGCGGCGTAGGCCTGCATGGAGCCGTGCCAGTCGAGGTGGTCGGGCGCGAGGTTGAGGACGGCCGCGGAGTGCGCGCGCAGGCTCGGCGCCCAGTGCAGCTGGTAGCTGGAGAGCTCGACGGCGAGGACGTCGTAGGGGCCCTCGCCGCCCTCGTCCTCGGCGAGCACCACGTCCAGCAGCGAGACGCCGATGTTGCCGACGGCGGCGGTGCGCAGTCCGGCGGCCTCCAGGATGGAGGCCAGCATCTGCACGGTGGTGGTCTTGCCGTTGGTGCCGGTGACGGCCAGCCAGGGGGCGGCGCCCGGCCGCCGCAGCCGCCAGGCGAGTTCGACGTCGCCCCAGACCGGGACGCCCGCCGCGGCGGCGGCCGTGAAGAGCGGCTTGTCCGGCTGCCAGCCGGGCGTGGTGACGATCAGCTCGGTGCCCTCGGGGAGCGTGTCGCCGTCGCCGAGGCGCACGGTGACGCCCAGCTGCTCGAGTTCGGCCGCCTGCCCGCGTGCCCGCTCGTCGTCACCGTCGTTGACCACGGTGACGCGGGCCCCGAGGCCCCGCAGCACGCGCGCTGCGGGGACCCCGGAGACGCCGAGGCCGGCGACGGTGACGTTCTTGTCCGCCCAGGTCACTTGCCTGCCGCCCACCCTGCGTAGAAGAGACCGAGACCCACGATCACGCACATGCCCTGGATGATCCAGAACCGGACCACCACCAGGACTTCCGTCCAGCCCTTGAGTTCGAAGTGGTGCTGGAGCGGCGCCATGCGGAAGACCCGCTTGCCGGTGAGCCGGAAGGAACCGACCTGGATGATCACGGACATGGTGATCAGCACGAACAGGCCGCCCAGCAGGGCCAGCAGCAGCTCGGTCCGGGAGCAGATCGCCAGACCGGCCAGCGCGCCGCCGAGGGCCAGCGAACCGGTGTCACCCATGAAGATCTTGGCGGGCGAGGTGTTCCACCACAGGAAGCCGAAACAGGCGCCCATCAGCGCGGAGGCGACGACCGCGAGGTCGAGCGGATCGCGCACCTCGTAGCAGTTGGGTCCGGCGGTGATCTGGTTGGCGCAGGACTCCTGGTACTGCCAGACACCGATGAACGTGTACGCGCCGAAGACCATCACCGAGGCGCCGGTGGCGAGGCCGTCGAGGCCGTCGGTGAGGTTCACGCCGTTCGACATCGCGAGAATCATGAACAGCGCCCAGATGGTGAAGATCACCGGGCCGAGGTACCAGCCGAAGTCCTGGGTGAAGGACAGCCGGTCGGAGGCCGGGGTCTGGCCCCGGGAGTCGGCGAAGTTCAGCGACAGGACCGCGAACGCGATACCGACGATGAGCTGTCCGGCCATCTTGGCCTTGGCCCGCAGACCGAGGCTCCGCTGCTTGACGATCTTGATGTAGTCGTCGAGGAAGCCGACCAGGCCCATGCCCGCCATCAGGAACAGCACCAGCACACCGGAGAAGGTGGGCTGGGCGGAGGTGATCACCTTCGTCAGGGCGTACGCGATCAGCGTGGCCAGGATGAAGGCGATACCGCCCATGGTGGGAGTACCGCGCTTGCCGTGGTGGCCTCGCGGGCCGTCGTCCCGGATGAACTGGCCGTATCCCTTCTTGGCCAGCAGCTTGATCAGCAGCGGGGTGCCGACCAGGGACAGGAAGAGCCCGATGACTCCGGAGAAGAGAATCTGCTTCATCGAGTTCATCGGGCGACGGCCTCGCCCTCACCGGCGCTGTCGAGCAGCCCCTGTGCGACCCGCTCCAGGCCCTCGGCCCTGGATGCCTTCACCAGCACGACGTCTCCCGGGCGCAACTCACTGCGCAACAGGTCGATCGCCGCCCGCGCGTCGGACACGTGCACCGACTCCTCACCCCACGAACCCTCATTCTTGGCGCCCATGTCCAGCCAGGCGGCCTCCGGGCCCCCCACCGCCACGAGCTTGCTGACGTTGAGCCGGACGACCAGTCGTCCGACCGCGTCGTGCTCGGCGAGTGAATCGTCACCGAGCTCGGCCATGCGACCGAGCACCGCCCACGTACGCCCCCCCTTGGCCTGTGCGGCTCCTCCCATGGCGGCGAGTGCGCGCAGCGCGGCGCGCATGGACTCGGGGTTCGCGTTGTAGGCGTCGTTGACGACGGTCACGCCGTCCGAGCGCTCGGTGACCTCCATGCGCCAGCGAGAGAGCTGCCCGGCTTCGGAGAGCGCCTGGGCGATCCCGTCCACGGACATGCCCAACTCATGGGCGACGGCGGCCGCGGCGAGCGCGTTCGACACGTGGTGCTCACCGTACAGCCGCAGCGTCACGTCGCTGCACCCGGTGGGGGTCCGAAGGCGGAAAGCGGGCCGGCCGGTGTCGGTGAGCCGGACGTCCTCGGCGCGCACATCGGCGTCCTCGGCCTCGCCGAAGAACACCGTACGGGCCTTGGTCCGGGCCGACATGGCGCGGACGAGGGGGTCGTCGGCGTTGAGCACGGCGACACCGCCGTCGGCCGCCGCGGGCAGCCCCTCGACCAACTCCCCCTTGGCCACGGCGATCTGCTCACGGCCGCCGAACTCGCCGATGTGGGCGGTGCCGACGTTGAGCACCACGCCGATCCGGGGCGGGGTGAGCTCCGCGAGGTAGCGGATGTGGCCGATGCCGCGGGCGCCCATCTCCAGGACCAGGTGCCGGGTGCCGTCGTCGGCGCTCAGCGCGGTGAGCGGGAGACCGATCTCGTTGTTGAACGAGCCGGGCGTCCAGACGGTGGGGGCGATCCGCTCCAGCAGCTGGGCGATCAGGTCCTTGGTGCTCGTCTTGCCCGCCGAGCCGGTGAGGCCGACGACCGTGGCACCGAGCCGGGCCACGACGGCGCGCGCCAGGGCTCCCAGGGCGGCTTCGACATCGTCCACGACGATCGCGGGGACACCGACGGGGCGGGCGGCCAGGACGGCTGCCGCGCCCGCCTCGACGGCGCGCTGCGCGTAGTCGTGGCCGTCGACGTGCTCCCCCCGGAAGGCGACGAAGAGGCCGTCGGGCCGCACCTCACGGGAGTCGATCACCACTGGCCCGGTGACCCGGCGGCCGGTGTCGGGTATGTCGTGCGGCTGTCCGGAAACGATCGAGGCGATCTCGGCGAGCGTGAGTGCGATCATCGCTCACCTCCCGGGGTAGCGGTACAGAAGAGCTGCCTCGTGGAGGCGTATGCGCGCATGGAGTTCTGTCATCCCTGGTCGTTGCGGTGCGAAGAGGGGGTGCGGAGCGCTTCCGGCGCGTGGTCGTGGTGCTGGCCCCCGTGGCGGAGGCCGGAGGCGGGCCGGGTGGCCTCGATGGCCTCGCGCAGCACCTGCCGGTCGTCGAAGGGGCGTACCACCCCGGCGAGGTCCTGGCCCTGCTCGTGGCCCTTGCCGGCGACGAGGACGGTGTCGCCCGGCTCGGCGCGGGCGACCGCGGCGGCGATCGCGGCGGCGCGGTCCGGCTCGACGACGACGTCGCCGCGCTCGTGCGCGGGGACCTCGGCGGCGCCGGCCAGCATCGCGGCGAGGATCGCCAGCGGGTCCTCGGAGCGGGGGTTGTCGGAGGTCAGGACGGCGGTGTCGGAGAGCCGGGCGCAGGCGGCGCCCATCGGGCCGCGCTTCTGGATGTCGCGGTCGCCGCCGCAGCCGAGGACGATGTGGATCCGGCCCTCGGTGACCTTGCGCAGGGCGCGCAGGACGGACTCGACGGCGTCGGTCTTGTGGGCGTAGTCGACGACGGCGAGGTACGGCTGCCCCGCGTCGACCCGCTCCAGCCGGCCCGGGACGCCGGGCACGGCGGCGACGCCGTCGGCCGCGGTCTGCGGGTCGATGCCGGCCACGACGAGGGCGGTGATCGCCGCGAGGGCGTTGGCGACGTTGAACGGGCCGGGCAGCGGGGCCTCGGCGCGTACGGACTCGCCCTTGGGGCCGAGCACGGTGAAGGTCGAGCCGAGCGGGCCCACCTCGACGTCCGCGGCCCGCCAGTCGGCGTCGGGGTGGCCCTCGGCGGAGAAGGTGGTGACGGGGACCTCGGAGATCTCCACCAGGCGCCTGCCGTACTCGTCGTCGAGGTTGACGACGCCGGCGCGGCTGCGGCGGGCGGTGAACAGCTGGGCCTTCGCCTGGAAGTAGTCCTCCATGCCGGAGTGGAACTCCATGTGCTCCGGGCTGAGGTTGTTGAAGAGGGCGACGTCGAAGACCGTGCCGTCGACCCGGCCGAGGACCAGGGCGTGGCTGGAGACCTCCATGGCGACGGCGCCGACGCCGCGCTCGCGCATCACGGCGAAGAGGGCCTGGAGGTCGGTGGCCTCGGGGGTGGTGCGCTCGCTCTTGAGCCGCTCGTCACCGATCCGGGACTCGACGGTGCCGATCAGGCCGGTGAGCTTCCCGCGGCCCTCCGCGGGGGAGCCCGCCCCGGAGGCGGCCCGGAGGCCGCCCTCGACGAGGTACGCGGTGGTGGTCTTGCCGGAGGTTCCGGTGATGCCGATCTGGAGCAGGTCGTGGCCCGGCTCGCCGTAGATCGCGGCGGCCAGGGCGCCCATCCGGGCCCGCGGCTGGTCGACCACCAGGACGGGCAGACCGGTGGCGGCGGCGCGGTCGGCGCCGTCCGGGTCGGTGAGGACCGCGGCGGCCTGCAGGTCGGCGGCCTGGGCCGCGAAGTCGGCGCCGTGGAAGCGGGCGCCGGGCAGGGCGGCGTAGACGTCGCCGGGGCGGACCGCCCGGGAGTCGTGGGTGATGCCCGTGACCGTCGTGCCGGCGGATTCATCGGGCGCCTTGGTGCCCAGCTGATCCGCCAGGGCCGCGAGCGGGGTCGGGCGGACCTGGTCCGGTCGGGGCGCTCCCGGGTAGGTCACGGGAACATCTTGCGGCGTGTGGGGCTGATCAGCATGTGGCACGGCGGTGAGCGTACCGGGCGTACCGGGCCTGCGGCGAAATGAGGGGGGCATTGGGGGAGGCGGTCCGTCCGGGGGTGGCGGTCGGTGGCGGGCGGCGGCGCGGGGCGTGGCGTCCTGCGGCGCGGGGTCGGGGGCGGTGGTCATCGAAAGGATCCGGTCATCCGCCGGGGCGGTATTCGACCGGGAGCCGGGCGGGGCGTTCCCCGGTCGGCGGGACCTGCAGGGTCTTCAGTGCGAACTCCATGACCTGCTTGTACACCGGGCCGCAGACCTGGCCGCCGAAGTAGCTTCCGCTGGTCGGGTTCTGCACGGCGCAGTAGACGGTGATGCGCGGCTTGTCGGCGGGGGCGAAGCCCGCGAAGGAGGCGGTGTAGCCCCGGTAACGGCCGGTCTCGGGGTCCACCCGGTTGGAGGTACCGGTCTTGCCGGCGACGCGGTAGCCGGGGATGCGGGCCTTGGTGCCGGTGCCCTGCTCGTCGTCGACGACCGACTCCAGCATGCGGGCGAGGGTCTTCGCCGTCCCCGGGCTGACGACCCGGGTCCTCTCGGGCGCCGGGGCCCGGGTGAAGCGGCCGTCCGGTCCGCGGCTGCCGCGGACCAGGGATGGCTCGATCCGTTCGCCGCCGTTGGCGATGGTGGAGTACACCGAGGCGGCCTGGACGGCGTTGAGCGAGAGCCCCTGGCCGAACGGGATCGTGTACTGCTGCGAGGAGCTCCAGTCGCCGGGTTCGGCCAGGATGCCCGGTGTCTCGCCGGGGAAGTTCAGGCCGGTCGGCCGTCCGATGCCGAATTGCCGCAGGTAGGAGTGGAGGACCTGGTTGGCCTTGCGGTGCGTCCGGCCGAGCTGTTCGACGGAGAGGATGGTGCCGATGTTGCTGGACTTGGCCAGCACTCCGTTGAGGGTCAGGTCCCAGGTGGGGTGGTCGATGTCGTCGGCGAACAGCCGGTCGGCCCGGTGCAGCCGGTTGGGGACGGTGACCCGGGTCCCGGCGGTCGCCACGCCCTCCTCCAGCACCGCGGCCATGGACATCACCTTGCTGGTGCTGCCGGGTTCGTACGCGTCCTGCAGGGCGGCGTTGCCGAGGGAGCCCCGGGCCGTGGAGAGGTCGTTGGGGTCGAATCCGGGGGCGTTGGCCATGGCCAGGATCTCGCCGGTGCGGGTGTCCTGGGCGATGACGTAGCCGCGGTCCGCACCCGAGGTCCGCACCTGCTCGCTGATCGCCTTCTGGGCGGCCCACTGGATGTCCCGGTCGATGGTCAGCTCGACATCGGAGCCGGGGACGGCGGGCTGCTCGTGGGAGCCCACGGTGGGCACCTGACGGCCGCCGGACTGGGCGTAGGTGACCTTGCCGCTCTTTCCGGCGAGCCGCTTGTCCAGCTGGGCCTCGAGCCCGCCGCCGCCCTTGCCCTCGGCGTTGACGAAGCCCAGTATCCCGGCGGCGAGGTCCTTGTTGGGGTAGATCCGCTTGCTGTGCGGCTCCTGGAAGACCCCGGCGAGGACGTTGCCGCCCTTGCCCTGGGCCGCCTTCTCGGCGAAGGCGTTCTTGAGGTCCTTGATCTGGTTCCAGACCTGCGGCGGCTGCCGGCGGGCCAGCAGGACGTAACGCGTGTCGGGGGCGGAGAGCTTCCGGGCGAGTTCGTCCTCGTCCCGGTCGAGGATCGGCGCGAGGAGGGCCGCCGCCTGCCGGGGTGCGTCCTGGGCCTTGCTCTGCTCCGGGGTGAAGCGGAACGGGTCGGCGGTGATGTCGTACGCGTCGACGGTGGCGGCGAGGGCCACCCCGCTGCGGTCGGTGATCGACCCGCGCTCGGCGGCGAGGGTGTGGGTCACATAGCGGTTGA
Source organism: Streptomyces sp. NPDC002055 (assembly GCF_040296705.1). Classification (NCBI taxonomy): domain Bacteria; kingdom Bacillati; phylum Actinomycetota; class Actinomycetes; order Kitasatosporales; family Streptomycetaceae; genus Streptomyces; species Streptomyces sp. NPDC002055. The sequence goes on along the minus strand of NZ_JBEOXS010000020.1, from coordinate 108,823 downwards.
CGTCGGCCTTGGCCGCGTAGGTGCTCGCGTCCACGGCCTGCACCTGGAGGAGCCGGACCACGAACGCCAGCATCACGACGGTGAGGCCGAGGCCGATCAGCCGCAGGCGCGGCCGGGGCCGGGCGAGGCGGATCTGCTGCGGGCGCGCCGCGGGGCGCGGGCGGCGGGCGTCACCGCGCGGCGCGGCGGGGCGGGGCACACGGCGCCGCGGGGGCTCCTGGGGCGGGGTCATGCGAGGGCCTCCGAGGGGTGCGTCTCGGGACGGGGGCGCCGTCTCACCGGGCGCGGCGCAGCCGTCACGGTGCCGTGGCGAGCCGGGGCGCGTACCCCGCCGAGGCGGGCGACGGTACACCGCGGGCCGTGCCGTCCGGGTTCAGGAACGCCGGGCTTCCGCCGGGCACCAGCCCCAGTTCCCGCGCCCGCTTCTCCAGGGCGTCCGGCGCGGAGTGGGCGTCGACCTCCTGCTGCAGGGCCTGCTGCTGGTCCGTCAGGTCGGTGGTCTCCTTCTTCAGCCGGCTCAGCCGGAAGGAGCCCTGGTTCAGCGAGGCGTTGAGCAGCAGCAGCGAGATCAGGCCACCCGCGAGGAGGACCACGACGAGCACGACGAACGGCGTCCGGGCGGCCGGGCCGGAGCGGGCCGGCACCAGGTGTGCCAGCCGTGCTGCCCTGCCGCGGACGGCCCGTTTCACGCCACGTCCTCCCGGATGCGCTGAGCGCCGCGGAGCCGCGCCGGGGCGGCCCGCCGGTTCTCGGCGACCTCTTCCTCCGTGGGCAGCTCGGCGCCGCGGGTGAGGAGCTTCAGCCGGGGCTGGTAGCGCTCGGGGACGATCGGCAGGCCGGGGGGCGCGGTGCTGGTGGCGCCTTCCGCGAAGACCTGCTTGACCAGCCGGTCCTCCAGCGAGTGGTAGGAGAGGACGGCGATCCGGCCGTCGACGGCGAGCCGGGAGACGGCGGCGGGAATGGACTCCTCCAGGACCGACAGCTCTCCGTTGACCTCGATGCGCAGCGCCTGGAAGGTGCGCTTGGCCGGGTTGCCGCCGGTGCGCTTGGCGGCCTGCGGGAGGGCATTGCGGATCAGTTCCACCAGGCGGGCGCTGTTGCTGAAGGGTTCCTTCTCGCGCTCGCGGACGACCGCTTCCACGATCTTGCGGGCGAACTTCTCCTCGCCGTAGGCGCGCAGGACGCGGACCAGCTCGCCGGGCGGATAGGTGTTGAGGACCTCGGCGGCGCTGATGCCGGTGCTCTGGTCCATCCGCATGTCGAGCGGGGCGTCCTGGGCGTAGGCGAAGCCCCGGTCGGCCTCGTCCAGCTGCATCGAGGAGACGCCGAGGTCGAAGAGGACGCCCTGGACGCGCGGGACGCCGAGGCGGTCGAGGACGTCGGGCAGCTCGTCGTAGACGGCGTGCACCAGGGTGGCCCGGTCACCGAAGGGCTCGAGGCGCTCACCGGCCAGCTTCAGGGCGACCGGGTCGCGGTCGAGGGCGATGAGCCGGGCCGCGGGAAAGGTGCCGAGCAGGGCTTCGCTGTGGCCGCCGAGCCCGAGCGTGCAGTCGACGACGACCGCGCCGGGCTGGGCGAGAGCTGGGGCCAACAGGTCCAGGCACCGCTGGAGCATCACCGGGACATGTCGGGTCTCGCTCATGCGCCCCTCTCAGGTCCGGCGCGCGCCGGGCGTACGCACCGCCGGGTCCCCGCCCGCTCAGAAGGGGAAGTGGCCTGCTGGCGCCGGGGAAGGGGCGTCAGCCCGCCGGGAGCGGGAGGAGGCCGAGCCGTGCGTACGCGCAGCGCACGCGGGGTTTTCAGTTCCGAGGGGAGCTTCACGCCTCCCACTTCGCGTCACTTTAGTCCACTCGTCCCCTCGGTCAACCAACGGGCCTGCGCGCCGGGAAACTGTTCGTCACCCGTTCGGCCGCAGGCTCCTCGCCCCTGTGGGTTACCTCACAGCACGGGTGCGTTGGCCTCGTTATGCCCGACCTCACCGAGGGCCGCCCACGGGGAGGCGGGCTAACGTCAGCACTATGTCGACATCCGCACCTCAGCCCGCCGCCGACCGCCCCGCCGACAACGGCACCGCCGGCGACTCGGTCATCGACCGCCTCGTCGAGGCGAACCGGACCTACGCGGCCGGCTTCACCGACCCGGGGATGGACGCCCGCCCGGCCCTGAACGTCGCCGTGGTCGCCTGCATGGACGCCCGCATCGACCTGCCCGCGGCGCTCGGCCTGCGGCTGGGCGACTGCCACACCATCCGCAACGCGGGCGGGGTGGTCACGGACGACACCATCCGCTCCCTCACCATCAGCCAGCGGGCGCTCGGCACCCGCCACGTCCTGCTCGTCCACCACACCGGCTGCGGCCTGGAGAGCCTCACCGAGGAGTTCCGGCACGACCTGGAGATGGAGGTCGGGCAGCGGCCCGGGTGGGCGGTGGAGTCCTTCCGCGACGTCGACCAGGACGTCCGGCAGTCCCTGGAGCGGGTCCGCACCTCCCCCTTCCTGCTCCACACCGACGACGTCCGGGGCTTCGTCTTCGACGTCGGCACCGGCCTGCTGCGGGAAATCGACCCCCGTCCGTGATCACTTGAGTGATCATCTCCGTATGTATCCGCGTGACCGCGCCGGTGGCGACACCGGGGCCGGGAACGACGGGACGGCGATCACCAGGCAAGCCGGTCACTCCTGACGAAACGGCCGCGGTTATCCACAGCCGAGTGACGTAAAGGCGTACGGGCATGAAGAATGCCTGGTGTGACACCGAACCGGTTCCTGTCGGACGCGGTGCGCATTTTCGGGGTGGACCGGGGCCGTTGACGAGGGCTCCGGTCCGACAGGACGGGCCGAGGAGGGCCGGGTGACCACCTATGACGATCGAGCGAGCCTCACGGATCTGACGTCCGCTGCGGAGCGGGTGCGCGGGTCGGTGGAGAGCGTGATCGAGGGCAAGCCGGACGTCGTACGGCTCTCGCTGACCGTGCTGCTCGCCGAGGGGCATCTGCTGATCGAGGATGTGCCGGGCGTGGGCAAGACCATGCTCGCCAAGGCGCTCGCCCGGTCGATGGACTGCTCGGTCCGGCGCATCCAGTTCACCCCCGACCTGCTGCCCTCGGACATCACCGGCGTGAGCATCTTCGACCAGCAGCAGCGGGAGTTCGAGTTCAAGCCCGGGGCGATCTTCGCGCAGATCGTCATCGGGGACGAGATCAACCGGGCCTCCCCCAAGACCCAGTCGGCGCTGCTGGAGTCGCTGGAGGAGCACCAGGTCACGGTGGACGGGCAGACCTACGAGCTGCCCAGCCCCTTCATGGTCGTCGCCACCCAGAACCCGGTGGAGATGGAGGGCACCTACCCGCTCCCGGAGGCCCAGCGGGACCGCTTCATGGCCCGGGTGTCGATCGGCTATCCGAGCGCGGAGGCCGAGCTGCAGATGCTGGACGTGCACGGCGGCGTCTCACCGCTGGACGACCTGCAGCCGGTGGCGCACGCCCACGAGATCGTGAAGCTGGTGGACGCGGTCCGCAGCGTCCACGTCGCCGAACCGGTGCGGCGCTACGTGGTGGATCTGGTGGCGGCCACGCGCACCCACCCCGACCTGCGGCTGGGCGCGTCACCGCGAGCCACCCTGCACCTGATGCGGGCGGCGAAGGCCGCGGCGGCGCTGGGCGGCCGGGACTTCGTGCTCCCGGACGACGTGCAGGGGCTGGCCGTGGCGGTGCTGGCGCACCGGCTGCTGCCGACGCCGCAGGCCCAGCTGAACCGGCGCACCGCCGAGCAGATCGTCGCGGAGATCCTGCAGCGGACCCCGCTGCCCGACCCGTACGGCCACCAGGCGCCCGGCGCACGGAGGCTGTGATGACCGCCGCGCCCGAGCCGTCGGCGGGCGACGAGGACGGGGGCGGTCTCCGGGGCGCGCTCTCCGGGCTGACGACGCGCGGGCGGTCCTTCCTGGCGGCGGGTATAGCGGCGGCGATCTGCGCCTACGTGCTGGGCCAGCCGGACCTGCTGCGGGTGGGGCTGCTGCTGGCGGTGCTGCCGCTGGTGGCGGTGACCGTGCTGTTCCGCACCCGGTACCGGGTGGCGGGCAGCAGGCGGCTGTCCCCGGGACGGGTGCCGGCCGGCTCGGAGTCCCGCGTGTACCTGCGGGTCGACAACGTCTCGAAGCTGCCGACCGGGCTGCTGATGCTCCAGGACCGGGTGCCGTACGTCCTGGGGCCACGGCCCCGGTTCGTGCTGGACCGGGTGGAGGCCGGGGGGCGGCGTGAGGTCTCGTACCGGGTGCGGTCCGACCTCCGTGGCCGCTATCCGCTCGGCCCGCTCCAGCTGCGGCTGAGCGACCCGTTCGGGATGTGCGAGCTGACCCGGGGGTTCAGCGCGCACGACACGCTGACCGTGGTCCCGCGGGTGGAGGCGCTGCCCGCGGTCCGGATCGCGGGCGACGCCTCGGGGTTCGGCGACGGCCGGCACCGCTCGCTGGCGCTGGCCGGTGAGGACGATGTGATCCCGCGCGGCTACCGCACCGGTGACGATCTGCGCCGGGTGCACTGGCGCTCCACGGCCCGGTACGGCGAGCTGATGGTGCGCCGCGAGGAGCAGCCGCAGCGGTCGGGCTGCACCGTACTGCTCGACACCCGGCGGGCCGCGCACCGGGGCGCGGGGCCGGACTCGCCGTTCGAGTGGGCGGTGTCGGGCGCCGCGTCGGTGGCGATGCACCTGCTGGAGCAGGGGTTCTCGGTCCGGCTGCTCACCGACTGCGGCAGCGCCGTGCCGGGGCCGGAGGGGTCCGGCGGGGACAGCTCCGCGGCCGCCGGGCTGCTCCTGGAGACGCTCGCGGTGGTGGAGCACTCCGACAACTCCGAGGAAGAGGGCTTCTCCCGGGCGTACGACGTGCTGCGCGGCGGCAGCGAGGGGCTGCTGGTGGCCTTCCTCGGCAGCCTGGACGACGAGCAGGCCGCGGTGGTGGCCCGGATGCGGGCCCGCACAGGGGCCGCGGTCGCGTTCGTCCTGGACGACGCCGCCTGGGCCGGGGAGAGCAGGCCGGCCGGGCAGGCGGCCTTCCGTCACCGGCAGCAGCTGCTGCGCGAGGCGGGCTGGACGGTGCTGGCCGTCTCGCCGGGGGACGCCCTGCCCGAGCTGTGGCGCCGCGCGGACGGGCAGCGGACGAGCGAGGGGGCGCCGGTGGGCGGCCTCACGGGGAGCGGGGCATGAGCGGACGGGGACGGCTGACGATCTGCGCGGCGCTGGCCACACTGCTGGCGGCGGGTTCGCTGCTGCCACTGGTCGAGCCGACCGGGTGGATCCTCCAGGCCGCACTCCTGCTGACCGTCGTCTCCGGAGTCGGGGCGCTGACCCGCCGGGTGCCGCTGGCCAGGCCGCTGACGGTCGCCGCGCAGGCCCTGGCGGCGCTGCTGCTGCTCACGGTGGCCTTCGCCCGCGGGCAGGCGGTGGCCGGTGTGCTGCCGGGGCCCGACGCGTTCCAGGAGTTCGGACAACTGCTCGCCGAGGGCGCCGACGACGTGGGGCAGTACGCCATACCGGCTCCGGTCACCGGAGGCATCCGGCTGCTGCTGATCGGCGGGGTGCTGGTCATCGGCCTGGCCGTGGACGCGCTGGCGGTGACGTACCGCAGCGCCGCGCCCGCCGGTCTGCCGCTGCTCGCCCTGTACTCCGTCGCGGCCGGGCTGTCCCAGGGCGGGGCGCGCTGGCTGTGGTTCCTGCTGGCGGCCGCCGGATATCTGCTGCTTCTGCTCGCCGAGGGCCGGGACCGGCTGTCCCAGTGGGGGCGGGTCTTCGGCGGGGCACCCCGGGGGCCGAGCCGGCTCGGAGCGGGGCTGGAACCGGCCGGCGGCCGGCCCGGCGCACCGGTGCGGTCCGGGCGGCGGATCGGCGCGGTGGCCCTGGGCATCGCCCTGGTGGTGCCGGCCGCCCTGCCGTCGCTGGGCGGCGGTCTGCTGGGCGGACAGGGGCGCGGCGGTGACACCGGACCGGGCGGCGGCACGATCTCCGCCGTGAACCCGCTGGTGTCGCTGCAGAACAGCCTGAACCAGCCGGAGGACCGGGAGGTCCTCTCCTACCGCACCAGCGCCGACTCCACGCAGGACATGTATCTGCGAATCGTCGCCCTCGACCACTTCGACGGCAGCTCCTGGAAGCCCTCGGAGCGGCGGGTCGGCGATGTGCCGTCGCCGCTGCCCGCCGCGCAGGGGCTGGGGCCGGGGGTGCGGACCAGCACGGTCCGGACCAACCTGGTGGCCGCGGACTGGTACAAGCAGAACTGGCTTCCGCTCCCCTACCCCGCCACCGAGGTGCGGATCGGCGGACGGTGGCGGTACGAGCCGGAGGGCCGCACCCTGGTCGGCGACCGGGGGCAGACGACCCGCGGAGCGAAGTACCAGGTGTCGAGCCTGCTCGTGGAGCCGACGGCGGAGCAGCTGGCGCAGGCCGGGCAACCGCCGGCGGAGCTGCTGGAGGAGTACACGAAGGTCCCGGAGTCGCTGCCGGGCGTGGTGGGGCGCAAGGCGCGTGCCGTGACCTCGGGCGCCTCCAACCCGTACGAGAAGGCCGTCCGGCTCCAGGACTGGTTCGCCTCGAAGGGCGGGTTCACCTACGACACCCAGGTCGCGGCGGGCAGCGGTTCGGAGGCCATCGCCCGCTTCCTGAAGCAGAAGCAGGGCTTCTGCGTGCACTTCTCGTTCTCGATGGCGGCGATGGCCCGGACGCTGGGCATCCCGTCGCGGGTGGCGGTGGGCTTCACGCCCGGCTCCTCCGGTGCGGACGGGTCGATGTCCGTGGGGTTGAAGGACGCCCACGCCTGGCCGGAGCTGTACTTCCAGGGCATCGGCTGGACCCGCTTCGAGCCCACGCCGACGCGGGGCACCGTGCCCGACTACGCCATCGAGGAGGCCCCGTCCGGCGGAGCTTCCGAACCGGCGGAGCCGCTGCCCAGCACGACATCGGCTCCTTCGGCCGAGCCGACGCCCTCGGACAGCTGCCCGCCGGAGATGAAGAAGCTCGACGGCGGCTGCGGCGCACCCGTTCAGCAGACGGGCAGCGGCCCCACGGACCGCGGTCTGCCGCTGGGCACCATCCTCTCCACCACGGCCCTGGGGCTCCTGGTCCTGGCCCTGCCCGCGCTGCCCCTGCTGTGGCGGGTCCGGGTGCGGCGACGGCGGCTGTCCGAGCCGGGCGGGGGCGGGACCGCCCGGGACGGGCACCCCGGCCCCGGTGAGCGGACCGGACCGGACTCCGGTCCGGGTGAGCGGACGCTGGCCGCCTGGCGTGAGCTCATCGACTCGGGATGGGACTACGGCATCGTGCCGGACGACTCGCACACACCGCGTCAGGCCTCGGCCCGGATCGCCCGGCAGGGCGGTCTGGACACCGCGGCGACCGAGTCGGCGCACCGGGTGGCGGCGGCGGTGGAGCAGGTGCTGTACGCACCGGCGCCCCGTCCGGCCACCGGGCTGGCGGCCGATGTCCGCCGGGTCCGGGACGGGCTGCACTCGGCCGCGGGCCGGAGCACCCGGCTGCGAGCCCTGCTCGCTCCGCGGTCGGCGGCACGGGTGGCGTGGGCCTTCTCCCGGTGGCGGTCGGCGCAGGTCGCGCGGTGGAGCGCCCGATGGGGCGTGGACCGCTGGGCGGAGACCCTGCGGCGCGCCGTCCCCGGCCGCCAGCGAGGGTGAGGAGACCGGCTCAGCTCCCGGTGGACCGGCCGGGGAAGCCCTCCCGGCGGCGTGACGATGCCGGCCGGAGAGCCCTCCCGGCGGCGTGAGGACACCGGCTCAGCTCTCGATAGACCGGCCGGGGAAGCCCTCCCGGCGGCGTGACGATGCCGGCCGGTGACGCCCCCGCTCGTGAAGCAGCCATCCGGTCTGGTGGGCTGCCGGCAGTCGGCAGTCGGCAGTCGGCAGTCGGCAGTCGGCAGTCGGCAGTCGGCAGTCGGCAGTCGGCAGTCGGCAGTCGGCAGTCGGCAGGAGCCTCGTAGCAGCCGGGGGGCCGACTCGGTTTCCAGGAGCCAGGGACAGGATTCCCGGGAACCGGAACGGGTTTCCCAGGGAGGCAGGTCAGGATCCCGAGAGAAACAGCTCGGGCAAGGCAGCGGAGCTGCGCGGCAGACGTCTTCGCCACCGGACAGTCGCAGTCATCCGGTGACGCGGGACCACCGTCCTGCGGAGGGCAGGCGTCTCCACGACGCTGCCGACGGGGGCTTGGGCGCGCTCATGGCGTACCGAGCGGAGGACCGACGGTGGGACGTGATGTCCGGCGCCGGCCGGTCGACCGGCGCCCCGACGTCCGTCAGTGGCCCTGCTCGTCGCGGCGGCGCTGCCACCGCTGCTCGATACGGTTCATCACCGAGCGACGCTGGCGGGTCTGACGGCGCTGAGCGGCACCGCCACCCTGGCCGCCTGCTGCCGCACCCTGCTCACCCGGTTTGGGGGCCTTGCGCCAACCGGTCACCGCGAGCACTGCGCACCCGAGCATGACGAGAAATCCCACCACGCTGACCCAGATCTGCTGCGCGACCATTCCGGCCATGAGGAGCGCGATACCCACCAGGAAGCCCGCGACCGCCTGGTAGACCCGTCGCCGGGTGTACGTACGCAGCCCGCTTCCCTCAAGCGCTGTCGCGAACTTGGGATCTTCTGCGTACAGCGCTCGCTCCATTTGCTCGAGCATTCGCTGCTCGTGCTCCGAGAGCGGCACGGAGTCCTCCTACTCGTCGGTCGCGGGGGGCGACCGGGGTGCGACGCTTTCAGGATAGGCAGGGATTCGCCCCCGTGAAACCCGCCCCTCTGCGCCAATTCGCCATTCCGGGCCGCCCTGGCGTCACAGGTGGTGGGACGTGCATTCCCTGGCCTCCCGTCCGTCATGCCGGACCGTGTCCCCCGATCATACGGGGCCATGCGGCTGATCGGGTGGCGTGTGGCCCACTGCACGCAACCGCGTGCGCTGCGTGTGCGATACGAGCGCGGCGGCGGGGCGACCCGCGGGGGCCGGACGCGCCTGCCCACGACGCCGGTTGCGTTGGGGTCCCGTCTACGGATGCACCAGTCGGATTCCGGCCATATCGCCGGGCGCATAAGAGGAGCCCGACAGCACCCGTCCGAGCGGCGACACAGACGGCTGAAAGTCTCCGCGGGCAAGCGAGACCCCACGACGGCGCGCCGGGCCGACGGCCCTTGTGGCCGCCGCCTACAGCCCGGGCCGAGCCGGAGCGGAAGGAAGGTGAGGTGAGGTGAGGTGAGGTGAGGTGCGGGGCGGGATGGGATGGGATGGGACCGAGCAGGTCCTGACCGGAGCGCGCCGGAGCGGGTACGACAGGCAGGGTCGCACCCCGTCGGCCCAGCCGGACGGCCCTGGCACGACACCACCCCGGCACGACAAGCCCAGTCCAGCCCGACAGCCCAACGCGACAGCCCGGGCAGAGAGGCCCGGCAGAAGCCGGGCCAGGCGCGTCAGCCCGCCTCGCGCTCCCCCAGCACATGCAGCTGGGTGGCCACCGAGCGGAACGCCGGGAGTTCGGCCGCCGCCTCCTCCAGCTTGAGCAGCGCCTCGACCGCGCCGGGCTCGGTGTCGACCAGGACGCCCGGTACCAGGTCCGCGAAGACCCGGACTCCGTGCACCGCCCCGACGGCCAGCCCGGTCGCGGAGACCAGGTCGGTCAGCTGGTCGGCGGTGAACCGGCGCGGAACCGGGTCACCCTCTCCCCAGCGGCCCTCGGGGTCGGAGAGGGCGTGCCGGGCCTCGGTGAAGTGCCCCGCGAGCGCCCGGGCCAGCACCGCGCCGCCCAGGCCCGCCGCGAGCAGGCTGAGGGTGCCGGACGGACGGAGGGCCGCCACGGCGTTTCGCACGCCCTCGGCCGGGTCGTCCATGTACTCCACGACTCCGTGGCAGAGCACGGCGTCGTAGGCGCTGCGCTCGACGACGTCGAACAGGCCGTGGGCGTCGCCCTGGACGCCGCGCACCCGGTCGGCGACGCCGGCCTCCGCGGCCCGCCGCTCCAGGGCGAACAGCGCGTTGGGGCTGGGGTCGACGACGGTCACCCGGTGGCCGAGCAGCGCGACCGGCACCGCGAAGTTGCCGGTGCCGCCGCCGGTGTCGAGGACGTCGAGGGTTTCCCGGCCCGCGGCCTTCACCCTGCGGTCCAGGGCTTCCTGGAGCACCTCCCAGACCACTGCGGTACGGAGAGAGGCGCGGGGACGCATCGGGTCGGACACAGCGGGTGGCTCCTCGGCGCGGGACCGCCGCGGACGGCGGGAAAGCGAACTGGTGCAAGCGGCTCCCACCCTATTGCCTCCCGAAGTCATCCCGCGTCCGGCCGGGCCCCCGCCCGCGGATACGGCAGGGCGGGCTGGAGGACGAGCAGCCGCTCGACGATGCGGAGGAACATTCCGGCGTCCCGTATCAGGTCGTCCGCGTCCCGGCGGCCGGCGGCGTCCCGGATGCCCGCCTCGGCCCGGGCACGGCGGGCAGCGCCGGAGGCGAACAGCATGCTCCACTCGGTGAGTTCGGGCGCCACCTCGGGGAGCACCTCCCAGGCGCTGCGGATGCGCTGCCGGCGGCGCGATGTCTCCTCGGGGCGGCCGCGCACGGCGAGTACGGCGGCCGCGGTGCGCAGGGCCGCCAGATGTGCGGTGGCGTAGCGCTCGTTCGGCGTCTCCAGCTCCCGGGCCTCCGCCAGGCCCTGCCGCGCCTGGGACAGCAGGCCGAGGGCCTCGGGCGGCGCCGTGGCGCGCCGCACCACCGGGTGGACGTCCGCGGCCGCCCCCACCGAGGCGGGGCCGGGGCGGCCGGAGCGCCGCCGCCCCGGTACGGGACGGTGGGCGGCACCTCCTTGGACGACGCCGCCTTGGACGGCACTGCCTTCGGCGGCGCGCCCTTCGGCGGAACTTCCTTCGGCGGAACTTCCTTCGGACGGGGTGGTCGGGCGACGGGCGGGCGTACGAGCCATGACGAACCTCCTGTCGTCGCGAACGGCTGCATGCCGTATGCCCACATCGTCCGGCCACCCACTGACAATCCGCGCTGAGCTGCGGTTTCTCCGGTTGTGGACCCCGAGTTGAGGTGCGCTGGGGGTATGGGCCATACTTTTGCACTGACCAGTCAGTTCAAAAGGGGAGGGTTCGTGGACAGCACCCCGCACGGGGCGGCAGTCACGGCCGTGGGGCTCGGCCTCGAAGGCCCCCGCGGCTGGGCGTTCCGGGATATCGACATCACTGCCGAACCGGGCGCGCTCATCGCCGTGGAGGGGCCTTCGGGTACGGGCCGTACCTGTCTGCTGCTCGCACTCACCGGACGTATGCGTGCCACTGCCGGCCACGCCGACATCGCCGGTCTGCGACTGCCGAAGAAGATGGCCGCGGTGCGCGGGATCAGCGCGCTCGGCCCGGTTGCGGGCGTATCGGAGCTCGATCCCGCACTGACGGTCGCCGAACATCTGCGGGAGCGGGCGCTGCTCCAGCGCCGGTTCAGCGGTTCGCTGCGCGAGCTGCTGCGCCCCCGCGCGGAGCGCGCGGCCGAGGGCCGCCGCCGGATCGACACCGCGCTGCGGACCGCCGGACTGGACCTCGAGTCGCTGCCCAAGGGCCCCCGGACGGCCGTCCGGGACCTGGAGCGGCTGGAGGTGCTGCGGATGTCCGTGGCCCTGGCGCTGATGAACCGTCCGCGCCTGCTGGCCGTGGACGACACGGACCTGAAGCTCTCGGACGCCGAGCGCGAGCAGGCGTGGGCGATGCTCCGGGACGTGGCGGGCGACGGCACGACCGTCCTGGCCGTGTGCAGCGAGGCGCCGAAGGACGCGCTGGTCGTCTCCACGGGCCGTGCCGAGCGGGCGGGCGAGGACGCGTCGCGGCCCGCGGGCCGGACGGCGGACCTGACCAAGGACCGGGCCAAGGGCCTGACCGAGGACCGGGCCAAGGACCGGGCCGAGGAGCGGGCATCGGCGGGCGACAAGCCCCAGGGCGCCCTGCGGAAGGGCACGGCGAAGAAGGCCGCGAAGAAGGCCGCCGAGCAGGACGGACCGGCCTCCCCGGCCCGTACCGAGGAGCCGGCCCCCACCGAGGAGCGCGCCACCACCGAGGACCGGGCCGCCGCCGAGGACACCGGCCGGACACCGGCACAGACCGCGGACGAACCGGGCGAGGACCGGCCGGCCGAGGCGCAACCGACCAGGAACGAGAAGGAAGAGGGGGCGGCGGATGCGCTCGCCGAAACTGGCCGCGCTTGAGCTGAAGCGGTTCGGCAGGGGGAAGCTCCCGCGGGCGGCGCTCGTCGCCCTGCTCCTCCTGCCGCTGCTCTACGGGGCGCTCTACCTGTGGTCCTTCTGGGACCCGTACGGCCATCTCGAGAAGATCCCGGTCGCCCTGGTGAACAGCGACCGGGGTGCCAGCGCGAAGGGCGAGAAGGTCACCGCGGGCCACGACATCGTCGACGGGCTGCGCGACAGCAACACCTTCGAGTGGCACGAGGTGAGCCCGGCGGAGGCGAAGAAGGGTGTCGAGGAGGGGAAGTACTACCTCTCCATGACGGTGCCCGGCGACTTCAGCAAGCGGGTCGTGTCCAGCTCCGGCGAGCACCCGGAGACCGGCGCCCTGCAGGTGCGCACCAACGACTCGAACAACTACATCGTCGGCCAGATATCCCGCAGCGTCTTCTCCGAGGTGCGGCGGGCGGCGTCGACCAAGTCCTCCCGCAGCTTCCTCGACAAGATCTTCGTGGCCTTCTCGGACATCCACGGGAAGACGGTGAAGGCCGCCAAGGGGGCCGACAAGCTCGACGGCGGCATCGGCAAGGCCAAGAAGGGCTCCGGGGACCTGGCCCGGGGCCTGGCCGACGCCAAGAAGGGCAGCGCGTCCCTCAAGGACGGCCTCGCCAAGATCGACGTCAACACGGGCCGGCTGGAGGAGGGGTCCGGCAAGGTCGCCGACGGCACCCAGCAGTTCGCCGACAAGGCGCGGCGGGTCAAGGCGGTCGAGCCGTTCCTCAAGGAGCACGGAGCCGAGATCGGCCGGTACTCCCGGATCGTCGCCGACGCCTCCCTCACCATCCGCGGCCGGCTCGACGAGCTGCCCTCCCCCACCACGACCCAGAAGGTCGCCGAGGACAGCCGCGAGGCCGCCGACTACCTGACCCAGGACTACGAGAAGCGGTGCACGAGCGCCCTGCTGCCGGAGACGTCCTGCGCGAACCTCAAGAAGGCCGCGGACGCGGCCGAGAAGGCGGCGAAGGCCGCGGCGGCGGTCGACAAGCTGGTGCAGAACAAGAACGGTGAGCTGGACAAGCTCAGCCGGGACCTGAACACCATCCACACCATCGCCGACCAGCTCGCGGACCGGGCCCCGACGCTCTGGAAGGACATCGACAGCGGCGTCAAGCAGGTCAACGCCCTCAACGCCGGAGCCCACAAGGTCTCCCGGGGGCTGGACGCCCTGCACACCGGAACGGGCAAGGCCCGCACCGGCATCAACGAGCTGGACACCGGCATCGGCAAGCTGTCCACCGGCGCCAACTCGCTCAACGGCGGCATGTTCAAGCTCGCCGACGGCTCCGGGAAGCTCGCCGGCGGCCTGCACGACGGCGCGGAGCAGATCCCGGACTACGGCAAGAAGGAGCGGGACGCCCGTACCGAGGTGATGGCCGACCCGGTGCGGCTCGCCTCGAATTCGATGCACAAGGCGCCGAACTACGGCACCGGCTTCGCCCCGTACTTCATCCCGCTGTCGCTGTGGGTGGGTGCGATGGTCGCCTACATGCTGATCCAGCCGCTGAACCGGCGGGCCCTCGCCGCGGGCGCCTCCGCCTGGCGGATCGCGCTGGCCGGCTGGCTGCCGGTCGCCGTCCTCGGCATCGCGCAGATGGGCGCCCTGATGGCCGTACTGCACTGGGGCCTGGGTCTGGAGATGGCTCACGCGGGCGGCACCATCGGCTTCCTCGCCCTGGTCACGGTCTGCTTCGCCGCCATCGTGCAGTGGCTCAACGCCCGCTTCGGGCCCGCGGGCCGGATCCTGGTGCTGGCGCTGCTGATGCTCCAGCTCACCTCGGCCGGCGGTACGTACCCGGTGCAGACGAGCCCCGGCTTCTTCAACGCCATCCACCCGTTCCTGCCGATGACCTACGTCGTCGAGGGTCTGCGCCGGCTCATCACCGGCGGCGGCTTGGACCAGGTCTGGCTGGGCTCGGCCGTGCTGGCCGCCTACACCGTGGGGGCGCTCGCGCTCACCGCGTGGTCGGCCCGCCGCAAGCAGGTGTGGACGCTGGACCGGCTGCACCCCGAGCTGAGCCTGTGAGCGGGGTCGCCGCTCCCTCGGGCGGTATCCCGAGGAGAATCGTGGGCATGGACACCAGCACCCGCCGCCAGGCGACGCGTACCAAGCTCTACGAGGCGGCCGTCACCCTGATCGCCGAGAAGGGCTTCTCCGCCACCACGGTGGACGAGATCGCCGAGCGCGCGGGGGTCGCGAAGGGCACGGTCTACTACAACTTCGCGAGCAAGACCGAGCTCTTCGAGGAACTGCTGCGGCACGGCGTGGGGCTGCTCACCGCGTCGTTGCAGCGTGCGGCGGACGAGACCGCGGCACGCGGCGGCAGCCGGGTGGACGCCCTGGACGCGATGATCCGGGCCGGGCTGGGCTTCATCGAGCGCTACCCGTCGTTCACCCAGCTGTACGTGGCGGAGCTGTGGCGCACCAACCGGGCCTGGCAGTCCACCCTGATGGTGGTCCGGCAGCAGGTCGTCGCGGTGGTGGAGAACGTCCTGCGGGAGGCCGTGGAGCGGGGTGAGCTGACCGAGGAGATCGATGTGCAGCTCACCGCCGCGGCGCTGGTCGGCATGGTGCTGGTGGCCGCGCTGGACTGGCAGGCGTTCCAGCCGGAGCGGTCGCTGGACGATGTGCACGCCGCGCTCACCCGGCTCTTCCAGGGCCGGCTGAGCCGGGACTGATTTCGGCCGCGGGCCGGTCCTCCGGGGTTGCTCCGGCGCTGCGAGGCGCCGGGGCAACCCCGGCGGCACATCTGCTGCCGCGCCGGGGGTCCGGCACCGGGCGGCCGACACAGCAATGCGCTGTCCGTCGCGGCTCGATCCCCCCGAGCCGCGGCGGACAGCGCTTCCCCCGTCGTCCCCCGTGTCCCCCTTCCGGTGAAGCGCCGCGTTCCCCCGTGACGCTCCCCGTACGGCCGGGGTGCCGCGCCGTTCCGCCGCCCCGTGTCGGCGGTGCCGGCGCCGCGCCCCTTCCGTGGCCTCCACTCTTCCGTCCGGAGGGACCGCCGCCCATCCGCGCCGCTACTCATCTCCCGTCCTGAGTACGGGTACTCAGGGCTGCGCGCTCCTGCCCAGAGGGCCGCGGGAGCCCTCCTCCGGGCCGGGGCCGGGCTGTCGGTGGCGGCGGATAAGGTCTGGTCCATGGCACGGATTGCGGTGATCGGCGCCGGGACGGGCGCGATGGCGGCCGCCGCCCGGCTGGCCGTGGCAGGCCACCGGGTGACGGTGTACGAGCGCACGGAGACCTTCGGCGGTGGCGTGCGGCGCCTGGAGCGGGACGGCTTCGGGTTCGACACCGGGCCCGGTCTGCTCCGGCTGCCCGCGGTGTACCGCGATCTGTTCGTCAAGACGGGCAAGGAGCCGCTGGAGAGTTGCGTCCGGCTCACCCAGGTGGATCCGGCGAGCCGGCATCTCTTTCCCGACGGGACGGCGGTGGCGCTGCCCAACGCCTCCCGGGCGGGGGTCGTCGAGGCGCTGGACTCCGCCCTCGGCGCCGGCGCGGGCGAGCGCTGGAGCGACCTGATCAACCGCGCCCGGGACGTCTGGGACGCGACGCGCAGGCCGCTGCTCGAGGAGCCGTTGTGGCAGGACTGGCAGGTCCTGGGCCGCGACCCGTATCCGGCGGTGCGGCGGCGCGGGCTGTTCGGGCGCGGCAAGCGCCCGGACACCCTGGCCACGGTCGCCCGGCGCGAGCTGCGCGATCCACGGCTGGTCGCCCTGCTGGAGAGCCACGCGCTGGCGCACGGCTTCGACCCGGTGTCCGCGCCCCCGAGCGCGACGGTGCTGCCGTACATCGAGCAGACCTTCGGCTGCTGGTACGCCGAGGGCGGCATGCGGGCCCTGGCGGAGGCGCTGTACGAGCGCTGCCGGGCCCGCGGGGTGGAGTTCGTGTTCGGCGCCGGCGTCACCGGTATCCCGGAGAAGGACGGCCGGGCGGCGGGCGTGGAGCTGGCGGACGGCAGCGTGGCGGAGGCGGACCAGGTGGTCGCCGGAGTGGACCCGTCGCTGCTGGCGGAGCTGCTCGACGGCTCCGCGGGGTCTCCGTGGCGGGGCCGGGCGCTGTGGCAGGAGGGCGACAAGCGGCCGGACCCGGCTGCCCGGGCCCGGGTGCCGGGCCGGCTCACGGTCTGTCTGGCCCTGCGGGGCGCCCGCCCGGACGGGGTGGCCCACCGGACGGTGATCCACTCGGCCGACCGCGGCGAGGAGCTGGGCTGGCTCTTCGATCCGGAGCCGACGCTCCAGGAGAGCCTCTGCGAGTTCCCGACGGTCACCGTGCTGCGGCCGGACGACCGCTCCCTGGTGCCCGACGCGGAGCACGAGGCGGTGACGCTGTCCGTCACGGTGCCGCCGCACGGGCCGGTGGACTGGCGGGACGACACCACGGTCCGGCGCAGTGCCGACCGGGTCGTGGCGATCGCCGAGGCCGCGATACCGGGCCTGCGGGAGCGGGTGCTCTGGCGTGAGGTGCGCACGCCGGCCGACACGGCCGCGCAGACGGGCGCGGAGGGCGGTTCGGTGCCGGGCCCGGTGCTGGCCGGGGCCGGGGGGCAGCAGCTGCGCCCGGCCAACACCACCCGGATTCCCGGGCTCCATCTGGTGGGCGGCTGGTCGCACCCCGGGGGCGGGCTCGCTCACGCCGGGATGTCGGGGGCGCTGGTCGCCGGGCTCATCGTGGAAGGGGCCGACTGGCGCGGCTCGCAGTGACGGGCGTGGGCGGCGGCCGGACGGCCGCCGTCCGGCCCGGTCCGGGCTCCTGAGCCGACGGGGTACGGCCGATGACCCAGCCGACGTTGGCCGGGACACGACCGTCGGTGCGGTCAGTGATCAGTGGCCGGCAGCCGGCGATCGGCGGTCGGCAGTCGGCGGTCAGTAGCGGTACTCGCCGTAGCCGGGCTGGTAGCCCTGCTGGTAGTACGCCTGCTCGTCCTGCTCGGGAGCGGCCTGACCGTCCTCGCGCTGCTGCGGGACCCACACGCCGCCGGGCGGGGTCTCGGGGCGCGGCTGCTGTCCGGCCGCCGCGTACGGGTCGGCGTACTGGCCGGTGCCGTAGTCGTACTGCTGTTGGCCGCCGTAGCCGCCGTACGGGTCGTAGCCCTGGGGGGCACCCGCCGCGCCGTAGGGGTCGGAGTAGGCGGCGTACTGCGCGTTCCCGTAGTCGTACTGCGCCGCGTAGGCGCCCTGGTCGGGCTGGGGGTTCTGGCCGTAGTCGCCGTAGGTGGCGTAGGGGCTCTGAGGCTCCGCGCCGTATCCCGGCTCCTGGTAGGCCGTGGCGCCGTAGCCGGGGGCACCGGCGGTGAAGACGGATTCGTCGTAGCCGGCCTCCCCGGCGTAGGACTCCCGGCCGTAGGACTCCCGGCCGTACGGGTTGGCCTCACTGCCGTAGATGCCGTACTGGCCGGTTTCCTCGGGTATCGGCTGCGGCTGGTGGACCTCCGGGGAGCCCTGCTCCTCGGGGCCGTCCACCGCCTGGAGATCCGAGACCTCCAGCGTGGGATCCGCGGTGGGGACGTCGTCCTTGGCCCGGCCGAAGCGGCCGAGGCCGCCCTTGAGAGCCCAGCCCCGCGAGAAGCCGCTGCGGAACGACAGCGTGACGTAGGTCTGCCCGATCGCGAAGGCGATGGCGCCCACCGCGATCACCAGCACCGACGGCAGCAGCACGCCGATCACCACGCCGAGGAACCCGACGAAGGCCAGCAGCCGCCAGCGCAGTCGCGCCTTGTACTGCAGCAGCACCTCACCGAGCAGCCACAGCGCAACGATGCCGAACGCGATGTAGAGGATCGTCCAGCCCATTACCGCCCCGATTCCGCCGCTTCCCGGCCGTCAGGACTGCTGATGCAGCCCCAGATTCTCGTAGATTTCCAGCGTCGCCGTGGAGTGATTCAGGGTAATGAAGTGCAGCCCGGGAATGTCCTCGGACATCAGCCGCGCGCACAGCTCCGTGGCGTACTCGATCCCCAAGGAGCGTACAGCCGCTGGATCGTCCTTGACCGCCAGGATGCGGTCGGCCAGCTCCGGAGGGAACGCGGCATTGCTGAGCTGGGCGAACCGCTCGATCTGCCGGACGTTGGTGACCGGCATGATCTCCGGAATGATCGGGGTGGCGCAGCCCGCCGCCGCGACCCGGTCGCGCAGCCGGAGGTAGTCCTCCGCATAGAAGAACATCTGGGTGATCGCGAAGTCTGCTCCGGCCCGGCACTTGTCCACGAAGTGCCGGACGTCGCTGTCCCAGTCCGACGAGCGCGGGTGCATCTCCGGGAAGGCCGCGACGCCGACGCAGAAGTCGCCCGACTCCTTGATCAGCCGCACCAGGTCGGCCGCGTACTCCACCCCGTCGGGGTGCCGCACCCACTCCCCCATCGGGTCGCCGGGCGGGTCGCCGCGGAGCGCGAGCATGTTGCGGATCCCGGCGTCGGCGTAGTGCCCGATGACGTTGCGCAGCTCCGCGAGCGAGTGGTTCACCGCGGTCAGATGGGCCACCGGGGTGAGGGTGGTGTCGGTGGCGATCCGTGCGGTGGCCCGCACGGTGCCCTCACGGGAGGAGCCCCCAGCGCCGTAGGTCACCGAGACGAAGGTCGGCGAGACCGCCTCGATTCTGCGGATGGCGTTCCACAGTGTGCGCTCGCCCTTCTCGGTCTTGGGGGCGGCGAACTCGAACGAAAAGGACCGCTTGCCCGAGGCAAGCAGGTCGCGGACCGTTTGTGCGCGATCCGTGCGGGTGGAAGCAGTGCCGAGGGCCATACCGGCAGGTTATCCATCGGCCGGGCCGAGCCCCAATCAAAGCCGACGATATGACCGATTCGCTACGCTCCCGTCCACATGCTGGGCCGATGACGCGTACTGACCACGTCGGTCACACGCAGCGTTCACGCACCGGTCGCGTTCTCTCACCCGTTGCGTTCATCCATCCGGTGGCCGTCGCCCACACGCGGCCTTCGCTCAGACGCGGCGTGCGTTCACCCGCAGCCTTCGCCCCCACGCAGTCTTCGCCGGCGCGACGTTCGCTCACGCGTCGCGGGCGCGCACCCGCTTGGCGAGGTCGGCGGCGGCCGCCCCCGGGTCGTCCGCCTCGGTGATCGCACGGACCACCACGACCCGCCGGGCCCCGGCGTCCAGCACCTCGTCGAGGGTGGACGCGTCGATGCCGCCGATCGCGAACCACGGCCGTGCGGGGCGCAGCGAGGCAGCGTAGCGGACGAGCGGCAGGCCGGGCGCGGTACGGCCCGGCTTGGTCGGGGTCGGCCAGCAGGGGCCGGTGCAGAAGTAGTCGACGCCTGGCTCGTCGGCGGCGGCCGCCACCTCCGCCTCGGCATGGGTGGAGCGCCCGATCAGCACGGAGTCGCCGAGGACGGCGCGGGCGGCGGGCACGGGCAGATCACCCTGGCCCAGGTGCAGCACGTCGGAGCCGATGGCGTGCGCGACATCGGCCCGGTCGTTCACCGCGAAGAGCTTGCCGTGCCGGCGGCAGGCGTCCCGGAACACCTCCAGGTGCTCCAGCTCCTCACGGGCCTCCATGCCCTTGTCGCGCAGCTGGACGATGTCCACGCCGGAGGCGAGCACCGTGTCGAGGAACTCCGGGAGGTCGCCCTGGCGCTTGCGCGCGTCGGTGCACAGATAGAGCCGGGCACCTTCGAGCTGCGTCACGGCGGTGGTGGTGGCCATGGCGTGGTCCCCCCGGGGTTGGGCGGCGTGCGGGCCGGATTTCGCCGGCCCGCACGCCAGAGCGGTTCTCGGTCAGACGGCGAGCGCCTGAGCGCGGCGCTTCACCTCCGTGCCGCGATTCTCCCGCAAGGCCTGGGCGGGGGTGCCGGGGAGGGTCGGATCCGGAGTGAAGAGCCACTCCAGCATCTCCTCGTCGGTGAAGCCGTCGTCCTTCAGGAGCGTCAGGGTGCCGGCGAGGCCCTTGACCACCCGGCCGTCGCCGATGAAGTCGGCGGGCACCTGGAGCACCCGGTTCTCGCCACGGCGTACCGCGATCAGCTGGCCCTCCTTGACCAGCTGTCGGACCCGGGTCACTTCGACACCGAGCTGCTCGGCGATGTCGGGGAGGGTGAGCCAGGAGGGAACGAGCGCGTCGGTCTTAGTGTCAATCTCGGTCACGGGGACAAGCCTGCCATCTGGGGCTGACAGCCGGTAGCCGAGCGCCGCCGAGCCGGTGCCCACCGGTCGGGCGACGGGCCGCTCCGACGGCCCCGGTCGCCGTGCGCCGCACGGTGCGGCGGTGGCCGGCTCCGCCCGGGACGGGCCGCCGCGCCGACCGGGGATCCCGGGCCCGGCGCCCCGGCGCGCGGCGCAGGGAGCAGGTGGCAGAAGAGCGCTGGGGAGCACGCGGGACCGCCGGGGCGATCAGCCGGGAAGGCCGGGGCGATCAGCAGCTCTCCGGCGCGGCCGCGGTGCGCCCGGCCCCGTCAGAGGACGGCGGACTTCAGCGGCACCGCCGGGTCCGCGGCCCGCTCCGGGTCGATCCGCGCGCCCCGCTCGATGAGCTTGCGGCCCTGGGCGAGATCGCGCGGACGGCCCACCGCGAGCAGCGCGACCAGCACGCCGTCCCGCAGCCAGCACACCGACCAGGAGGCGCCGGCCGGGTCGCCGCGCCGGACCGTGGTGTCGGCGGCGGCGTGGTGCCCCGCGTACTGGACGAACCGGCCGAACTGCTCGGACCAGAAGTAGGGCACCGGGTCGTAGACCTGCGCCTCGGCCGCTCCGCCGATGATGTCGGCGGCCACCGTGCGAGGGCCCTGGAGGGCGTTGTCCCAGTGGTGCACGAGGAGCCGCTCCCCGTACCGGGCGGAGGGGAAGGAGGCGCAGTCGCCGACCGCGTACACATCCGGTGCGGAGCTGCGCAGCCGGTCGTCGGCGCGGACCGAGCCGTCGGGGCAGAGCTCGATGCCCGATCCGGCCAGCCAGCCGGTCGCGGGGCGGGCTCCGATGCCGACGAGCACGGCGTCCGCGGGGAGCCGCGTGCCGTCCGCCAGCAGTACCGCGCCGGGCTCCACCGTCGCCACGCGCGCCCCGGTGATGAGCCGGGCGCCGCTCTCCTCGTACCAGGCCCGCATGGGCTCGGCGACCTCGGCGGGCAGGGCCCCGGCGAGCGGGCGCTCCGCGGCCTCGACGACGGTGACCGTGCAGCCCGCCTCCAGTGCCGCGGTCGCGAACTCGGCGCCGATCCAGCCCGCGCCGACCACCACGACGTCCTGCCGCGCCGCGAGCACCGGGCGCAGCGCCTCGGCGTCGTCCAGGGTGCGCAGCAGATGCAGGCCCGGCGCGCCGCCGCCGGGCAGGGTGACCGGATCGGCGCCGGTCGCGATGACGAGCCGGTCGTACGGCACGGGCCCGGCCGCGGTCTCCACCACGTGCTCACCGGGGCGCACGGCGGTGACCCGGCGGCCGAGGAGCAGCTCGATGCCGAGGGCGGCGAAGTCGATCTCGAAGGCCGAGCCGTCGGCCTTGCCGAGCAGGACGGCCTTGGACAGCGGCGGCCGGTCGTACGGCTGGTGCGGCTCGGCGCCGAGCATCGCGACGCCGCCGGTCCAGCCCTGTTCCCGCAGCGCGACGGCGGTCTGCACCCCCGCCATGCCCGCGCCGACGATGACGACCCGGTCCCCGGTGTGCTGCCTGTCCTCACTCACACGGTCACTCTAGGTCCGCGGCGGGGGCCCGCCGCAGTCCCGCGCACCGAGATCTCTGACACAGCATCATGCGGCGCTTCCGCGGGAACACGCCGGCCCCGGGCCCACCTGCCGCTCCCCGCCGCAGGCCGTCCGCGGCCCGGCCCCGGGGCCCGGTGCGGGGAGCCGTTCCGGTCCGCCGCTCCCTTCATGGGCCGGAAGGCGGCACGTTAAGGTGACGGCCGTAGAGCACTCGCGGGAGCCCGGACGGACCGGGCTGAGAGGGAGGCTGACCGGCCTCCGACCGTACGAACCTGATCCGGGTCATGCCGGCGAAGGGAGGGGCTGGACGCCCATGCACGCGCCCGAGAACGGCACCCCCGAGAAGAGCACCACGGCGCACGGGACCGCGCCGCACACCGTCACCGCACAGCGCGGGACCGCACAGCGCGGGACCGCGCGGCACACCGCCGCACGGCACAGCCATGACGTCCTCGTCGTCGGGGGCGGCATCATCGGCCTCGTCACGGCCTGGCGGGCGGCGCAGCGGGGGCTGCGCACCGCGGTCGCCGATCCGGCGCCCGGCGGGGGCGCCGCGCAGGTCGCCGCCGGGATGCTGGCGGCCGTCACCGAACTGCACTACGGCGAGGAGACCCTGCTCGGCCTCAACCTCGCCTCCGCGGAGCGCTATCCGGAGTTCGCCGCGGAGCTGGTGGAGGCGAGCGGCCAGGACATCGGCTACCGCGCCTGCGGCACCCTGGCGGTCGCGCTGGACGCCGACGACCGGGCCCATCTGCGGGAGCTGCACGCCCTCCAGACCCGCTGCGGGCTGGACTCGCAGTGGCTGACCGGGCGCGAGTGCCGGCGCCTGGAGCCGATGCTCGCGCCGGGCGTGCGCGGGGGGCTGCGGGTGGACGGCGACCACCAGACCGATCCCCGGCGGCTGGCCGCGGCGCTGGTCACCGCCTGCGAGCGGGCCGGTGTGGTGCTGCACCGCGGGTGGGCCCGGGAGCTGCGGGTGGTCCGGGACCGGGCCGTGGGGGCCGTACTGGAGGACGGCACCGAACTGGCCGCCGGTCAGGTCGTCCTGGCCGGCGGCAGCCACAGCGGCCGGCTCGCCGGGATCCCCGAGGCCGTGGTGCCGCCGGTCCGCCCGGTCAAGGGCCAGGTGCTGCGGCTGCGCGTGCCCGGGGCGTACGCGCCGTTCCTCTCCCGGACCGTACGGGCCGTGGTCCGCGGCGGGCAGGTCTATCTGGTGCCCCGGGAGAACGGCGAGCTGGTGCTCGGCGCCACCAGCGAGGAGCTGGGCTGGGACACCACGGTCACCGCGGGCGGGGTGTACGAACTGCTGCGGGACGCCCATGAGCTGGTGCCCGGCATCACCGAACTCCCGCTGGTGGAGACCCGGGCCGGGCTGCGCCCGGGGTCGCCGGACAACGCACCGCTGCTGGGCCCCACCACCCTGCCCGGACTGCACCTGGCAACCGGGCACTTCCGCAACGGCGTGCTGCTCACACCGGTCACCGGCGACGCCCTGGCGGAGGTGCTGTGCACCGGTGAACTCCCGCCCGAGACCCGTCCGTTCAGCCCGCTGCGCTTCACCCCCGGCGGCCCCGCGGCACCGGGGTCCGGCGCATCCGACACCCCCGTACGGCAGGAGCAGCCCGCATGACCGTCTCCGTCAACGGCGAACCCCGCGAGGTCCCGGAGGGCACCACGCTCGACCGGATCGTCGCGACGCTCACCACCGCACCGGCGGGTGTCGCCGCCGCGCTCAACGAGGCCGTGGTGCCGCGGGGCCAGTGGCCCGCCACCGCGCTCGGCGACGGCGACCGCGTCGAGATCCTGACCGCGGTCCAGGGAGGCTGACCATGACCGACACCACCGCTGTGCCCGGCGGCACCACTCCGGCGGAGACGGCCACGGCCGATCCGTTCACCCTCGCCGGCACCGCCTTCGGCTCCCGGCTGATCATGGGCACCGGCGGCGCCCCCAGCCTGGACGTGCTGGAACGCTCGCTCACCGCCTCCGGGACCGAGCTGACGACCGTCGCGATGCGCCGGCTGGACCCGACGGTCCAGGGCTCGGTGCTGTCCGTGCTCGACCGGCTCGGCATCCGCGTCCTGCCGAACACCGCGGGGTGCTTCACCGCGGGCGAGGCGGTGCTGACCGCGCGGCTCGCCCGGGAGGCCCTGGGCACCGACTGGATCAAGCTGGAGGTGGTGGCGGACGAGCGGACGCTGCTGCCCGATCCGGTCGAGCTGCTGGACGCCGCCGAAGTGCTCGTCGACGACGGCTTCACCGTGCTCCCGTACACCAACGACGACCCGGTCCTCGCCCGGAAGCTGGAGGACGTCGGCTGTGCCGCGATCATGCCCCTGGGCTCGCCCATCGGCTCCGGGCTCGGCATCCGCAACCCGCACAACTTCCGGCTGATCACCGAGCAGGCGCGGGTGCCGGTGATCCTGGACGCGGGCGCCGGCACCGCCTCGGACGCGGCGCTGGCCATGGAGCTGGGCTGTGCGGCGGTGATGCTGGCCTCGGCGGTGACCCGCGCCCAGGAGCCGGTCCTCATGGCCGCGGCGATGCGGCACGCGGTCGAGGCGGGACGGCTGGCCCACCGCGCGGGCCGGATCCCGCGCCGGCACTTCGCCCAGGCGTCCTCGCCGGCGGACGGCCTGGCGGACCTGGACCCGGAGCGGCCCGCCTTCGGGTAGCCACCGGCCCGCCCCGCACCTGCCGGAACGCCCGCCGGACCGGCCGCGATCGGGCTCCGGCACCCCGGTGACCGGCGCGAGCCGCTCCGGCGGCGCTGGGCCCGGAGGCCGTAGCGTGGAACCGGAGGTGGTCCCCGTGGCGCATGAGGTCCCCGACCGCGTCGAGCGCGAGGTGTACGTCCCGGCCCCGGCCGACCGCGTGTGGCGGGTGCTCACCACAGCCGAGCACATCCGGTCCTGGTACGCGTTCGGCGGCGCCGAGCTGGATCTGCGGCCGGGGGGTGCCCTCCGGTTCCGCTGGGACGACCAGGGGGAGTTCCACGGCCGGGTGGAGATGGTCGAGGCCCCCTACCGTGTCAGCTTCCGGATGGCCCTGCGCCCCGATGTGCCACCGGGCCGGGGCGGCTCCACGCTGATCGAGTTCGATCTCACACCCGAGGGCACCGGCACCCGGGTCACGGTCAACGAGACCGGGGTCACCGCGCTGGACGTACCCGCGGCCGAACAGGCCCGGCACGCCGAGTACGCGGCCATGACCTGGGCCACGGCGCTCGAGGAGCTCGCGGCACTCGCCGCCGCCTCGCACGCATGATCCACCGGCCGGGCCGGGGCGGGTGCCCCGGCCGGCTGTCACCGTTGCGTTGCAGAGGTCCGCCCGACCCCGCGGATGGGACAGACCTGCCGGTCATGGCTCGTAGACTGCACTGTCGTGGATACGACCCTGCAGGACCCGCTGGTCGGGCACGTGCTCGACGGACGCTACCGGGTCGAGGCGCGCATTGCCGTCGGTGGCATGGCCACCGTCTACCGGGCCGTGGACACCCGTCTCGACCGGGTGCTGGCGCTCAAGGTGATGCACCCCGGCCTCGCCACGGACGCCGCGTTCGTCGACCGCTTCATCCGTGAGGCCAAGTCCGTCGCCCGGCTCGCCCACCCGAACGTCGTCGGCGTCTTCGACCAGGGCATGGACGGCACCTACGTCTATCTGGCCATGGAGTACGTCGCCGGGTGCACGCTGCGCGACGTGCTCCGCGAGCGCGGCGCGCTGGCGCCCCGCGCCGCCCTGGACGTCCTGGAACCGGTGCTCGCCGCGCTCGGCGCCGCCCACCGCGCCGGGCTGGTCCACCGCGACATGAAGCCGGAGAACGTCCTCATCGGGGACGACGGCCGGGTCAAGGTGGCCGACTTCGGGCTCGTCCGGGCCGTGGACACCCAGACCAACGCCTCCTCCGGCTCCCTGCTCGGCACCGTCTCGTATCTCGCGCCGGAGCAGATAGAGCACGGCACGGCCGACACCCGCGCGGACGTCTACGCCTGCGGGATCGTGCTGTACGAGATGCTCACCGGCGGAAAGCCGCACGACGGCGGGACCGCCGCCCAGGTGCTCTACCAGCATCTGCACGAGGACATCGCACCGCCGTCGCGGCAGGTGCCGGGGCTCGCCCCCGAGCTGGACATCCTGGTGGCCGCCGCGACCGCGCGCGCCCCCGAGCAGCGCCCGGCCGACGCCGTCGCGCTGCTCGCGCAGGCCCGCGAACTCCGGGCGCTGCTCACCGAGGAACAGCTCGACGCCGTTCCCCCGCAGGCCCTGGCGGACCCGCACACCGGCTCCGAGGACCGGACGAGTGTGATCCCCCGGACCCTGGCGGGCGTGCAGCCGGCCGAGGGGGCTGCGGCGGGCGAGGACGCGCTGAACCGCACCAGCCGGCTGGACCTGCCGCCGTCCGGGCCGCCGCCGTCCGACGGGCCGTCGTCCCGCCGGGCGCCGCGGCGGGGCCCGCGGCGCGGGGTGCTCGCCCTGGTCGTGGCCCTGCTGGTGCTCGGCGTCGGCGCCGGGGTCTGGTACATCACCGCGGGGCAGTTCACCCAGGTGCCCGGGGTGCTCGGGCTGTCCCGGCCGCAGGCGGAGCGGAAGCTGCACGACGCCGGGCTGGACGTGCGGGTGCGGACGGGCTTCAGCGACGTCGTGGACCGCGGCAAGGTCATCAGCAGCGACCCGAAGCTGGGCGGCCGGATCCGGGACACCGGCACGGTGACCATCACCGTCTCCCGGGGCCCCGACGAGGTGAAGGTGCCCGACCTGGAAGGCGTTCCGCTGACGAAGGCGAAGCGGCAGCTGAGGGAGCTGGGCCTGGTTCCCGGGACGGTCCGCAAGGAGTTCAGCGACACGCTCTCGCAGCACTCGGTGATCCGGACCGACCCAGCGGCGGGCACCAAGCGGCGGCCGGACTCCGCGGTGGCCATCACCGTCAGCAGGGGCGAGCCGGTCGAGTCGCCGGACGTCACCGGCTACGAGCTCGCGGACGCCACGCAGGAGCTCCGCGACGCCGGGCTGAAGGTCAAGGTCTCCCCCCGCCGGGTCTTCTCCGAGGAGGACAAGGGCACGGTCGCCGCGCAGTCCCCCGCCGGGGAGACCGAGCTGGCGGAGGGCGACACCGTGACGCTCACGTTCTCCAAGGGCCAGCAGATGGTCGAGGTGCCGGACGTCGAGGGCCTGAGCTCCGACGAGGCGAAGGCCAAGCTGGAGGCGGAGGGATTCACCGTGGACGTCTCCAAGTTCTTCTTCGGGGACACCGTCTTCGACCAGTCCGTCGATGCGGGCGAGGAAGCCCCGAAGGGCAGCTCCGTCACGATCCGGGTGCGCTGAACCCCGGCGACGGAGACGGGCGGGCCCTCGTGGGCCCGCCCGTCTCCGTTGCGCCCGGCCGCCGGCCGTACGGAGGCGGTTCCGCGGCGTGCGACCCTGGTCCGGTGAACAGCCCGCATCCGCTGAACAGCCCGCATCCGCGCCCCTCCGGCCTCCGCAATCCGGTCGGCGGCCATGTGCCGGTCGCCGGGGGCCTCGCCTCCGTCGGCCTCTCCTACGCCCGGGAGATCGACGCCGAGGCCGTGCAGGTCTTCGTCGCCAACCCGCGCGGCTGGGCGACCCCGGCCGGAACCCCGCGGCAGGACGAGCAGTTCCGGGAGGGCTGCGCGGCGGGCTCGATCCCGGCCTATGTGCACGCGCCCTATCTGATCAACTTCGGTTCGCACACCGAGGCCACCGTGGACCGGTCGGTGGAGTCGCTGCGGCACTCGCTGCGCCGGGGGCGGGACATCGGCGCGCTCGGCGTCGTGGTGCACACCGGCTCGGCGACCGGCGGCCGGCCCCGCTCGGTGGCGCTCGCCCAGGTCCGGGAGCGGATGCTGCCGCTGCTGGACGAGCTGACCCACGACGACGACCCGGCGCTGCTCCTGGAACCCACCGCGGGCCAGGGGGCGTCGCTGTGCTCGCTGGCCGAGGACCTCGGGCCGTACTTCGAGGCGCTGGACCGGCATCCCCGGCTCGGCGTCTGCCTGGACACCTGCCACGCCTTCGCGGCCGGCCACGACATGGCCGCACCGGGCGGGATGAAGCTGCTGCTCGACGCGTTGGTGGACACCGTCGGCGCGGGCCGGCTCGGGCTGATCCACGCCAACGACTCCAAGGACGTGGTGGGCGCGCACAAGGACCGGCACGAGAACATCGGCGCGGGTCACATCGGGGCGGACCCGTTCGGTGAGCTGTTCACCCACCCGGCGACCGAGGGCGTGCCGCTGGTGATCGAGACGCCGGGCGGCACGGCGGGCCACGCGGCCGACGTGGCGCGCCTCAAGGAGCTCCGCGGGGTGGGCTCCCCGGTCTGACCGCATGCCGGGCCCGGTCGGGCCCGGGGTCGGCAGCATCGGACCGGACCCCGCCGGACAGTCCTCAGAGCTCCGGCCCGTCCCCCGGCTCCTCCTGGTAGGAGTACCGCTGCTCACGCCAGGGGTCGCCGATGTTGTGGTAGCCGCGCTCCTCCCAGAAGCCCCGGCGGTCGGCCGTCATGTACTCGACACCGCGGACCCATTTGGGGCCCTTCCAGGCGTACAGATGCGGCACGATCAGCCGGACCGGGAAGCCGTGCTCGGCGGTGAGCAGCTCGCCGTCCTTGTGGGTGGCGAACATGGCCCGCTCCGAGGTGAAGTCGGAGATCCGGAGATTGGAGCTGAAGCCGTACTCGGCCCAGACCATCACATGGGTGACGTCGGGCGCCGGAGGGGCCAGCTCCAGAACGGTGCCGGCGGAGACCCCGCCCCACTCGGCTCCGAGCATGCTGAACTTGGTGACGCAGTGGAGGTCGGCGACGACCGTGGAGTACGGCATGGCCGTGAACTCCTCATGCGTCCAGCAGTGCTTGTCGCCGTCGGCGGTCGCGCCGAACACCCGGAATTCCCAGCGGTCCGCCTTGAACTTGGGGACCGGGCCGTAATGAGTGACCGGCCAGCCGCGCTGCAGCCGCTGTCCCGGAGGAAGCTCGAGCTGTGCCCCTTCACGGCTTTCCGGCTGACTCATGACTCCATGGTGGCAGACGGGGAAGGGTGGTCATGACCAGCGCAGAGCGGGGCAGGAACAACGCGTACTAAGCGTGCACTTACTGGATCGTCCCTGCGGGCGGTGCGAGGATGCGCGCAACCTGCCGTTCTTGTGTGGAAGTGGAAGGAGCCGCTGCGATGCAGGGCGACCCCGAGGTCATCGAATTCCTCAACGAGCAGCTGACCGCTGAGCTCACCGCGATCAACCAGTACTTTCTGCACGCCAAGATGCAGGACAACTTCGGCTGGCCGAAGCTCGCGAAATACACCCGGGCCGAGTCGTTCGACGAGATGAAGCACGCCGAGGTGCTCACCGACCGCATCCTCTTCCTGGAGGGCCTGCCCAACTATCAGCGGCTGTTCCACGTCCGGGTGGGCCAGACGGTCACGGAGATGTTCCAGGCCGACCGGCAGATCGAGGTCGAGGCCATCGACCGGCTGCGGCGCGGTGTGGAGGTGATGCGGGCCAAGGGGGACATCACCTCGGCCAACATCTTCGAGAGCATCCTCGCCGACGAGGAGCACCACATCGACTATCTCGACACCCAGCTGGAGCTCATCGAGAAGCTCGGGGAGCCGCTGTACATCGCCCAGCTGGTCGAGCAGCCCGAGGGCTGACGGCGGCGCGACCGCTCGACGGGGCGCTCAGGCGGCCTCGGGGCCCGGGTGGCGTCGGGGCTCAGGCGGCTTCGGAGCTCAGGCGGCGTCGAGGCTCAGGCGGCTTCGGCGGCGGCCGGGTAGTGCCGCTCGTCCGGGACGGCCCCGGCGACGTGTGCGGTGTCCGCGGCAAAGGCGGTGTCCGCGGTGAGGGCGGCCGGCTCACCCTGCTCCACCAGCTCACGCCGGGGGCAGGCACCGCGGCCGAGCAGCGCCTGGATACGGCGTACGCAGTTGCCGCAGTCCGTGCCCGCCTTGCAGGCCGAGGCGATCTGCCGGGGCGTGCAGGCGCCGGAGTCCGCGTGCTCACGCACCTGCTTCTCGGTGATGCCGAAGCATGAGCAGACGTACACGCGATTCACCCCCGCGGGCGGACAGGCCGGTCGGATTGATAGGCAACCCCACTTCCATTGATCAGTGAGGTTACCCTTACCTTACCCGCCCTGGCTTGATCCTTACAACGGCAGTGGGGCACGGATCCTGTGATCCGTGCCCCACTCGTGTTCGGTGCCGCCCCGCGTGGGGCCCGGGCTACTGGCCCCGGTACATCTCCGCGACGAGGAACGCCAGGTCCAGGGACTGGCTGCGGTTGAGCCGCGGGTCGCAGGCCGTCTCGTAGCGCTGGTGCAGGTCGTCGACGAAGATCTCGTCGCCGCCGCCCACGCACTCGGTGACGTCGTCGCCGGTCAGCTCCACGTGGATGCCGCCCGGGTGGGTGCCCAGGCCCTTGTGGACCTCGAAGAAGCCCTTGACCTCGTCGAGCACGTCGTCGAAGCGGCGGGTCTTGTGACCGGAGGCCGCCTCGAAGGTGTTGCCGTGCATCGGGTCGCAGACCCAGGCCACCTGGGCGCCGGAGGCCGTGACCTTCTCCACCAGGGTGGGGAGCTTCTCGCGGATCTTGTCCGCGCCCATCCGCGTGATGAAGGTCAGCCGGCCCGGCTCACGGTCCGGGTCGAGCCGCTCGATGAGGGTGAGCGCCTCCTCCGGGGTGGTGGTGGGGCCGAGCTTCACACCGATCGGGTTGCGGACCCGGGAGGCGAACTCGATGTGCGCGCCGTCCAGCTGCCGGGTGCGCTCGCCGATCCAGAGCATGTGCCCGGAGACGTCGTAGAGCTGCCCGGTGCGCGAGTCGGTCCGGGTGAGGGCCGACTCGTAGTCCAGGACCAGCGCCTCGTGGGAGGCGTAGAACTCGACGGTCTTGAACTCCTCCGGGTCCACCCCGCAGGCGTGCATGAAGTTCATCGCCCGGTCGATCTCGCGGGCCAGCGCCTCGTAGCGCTGCCCGGACGGGGAGGACTTCACGAAGTCCTGGTTCCAGGCGTGCACCTGGCGCAGGTCGGCGTAGCCGCCGGTGGTGAAGGCCCGGACGAGGTTCAGCGTCGCGGCGGACGCGTGGTACATCCGCTTGAGCCGCTCCGGGTCCGGGATCCGGGCCGCCTCGGTGAACTCGAAGCCGTTGACGGAGTCGCCGCGGTAGGTCGGCAGGGTCACCCCGTCGCGGGTCTCGGTCGACTTGGAGCGCGGCTTGCTGTACTGCCCGGCGATCCGGCCGACCTTCACGACCGGCACCGAGCCGGCGTAGGTGAGGACGGCGCCCATCTGGAGCAGCGTCTTGAGCTTGTTGCGGATCTGGTCGGCGCCCACGGCGTCGAACGCCTCGGCGCAGTCGCCGCCCTGCAGCAGGAACGCCTCGCCCCTGGCGACGGCACCCAGGCTGGCGCGCAGCTGATCGCACTCGCCCGCGAAGACGAGCGGCGGATACGACTCGAGCTCCGCGATCACATCGCGCAGAGCCTCGGGGTCCGGCCACTCGGGCTGCTGCGCCGCGGGAAGGTGTCGCCAGGTGTTGCCCTGGGCGTGGGAATCAGCGTTCACGGTCACCCTGTCAACAGTACGGGGTCTTTCCGTTCGTCCCATCCACCGCCCACAAAATGAGACACAGTCCGCACCGTGGACGGGTGGCGCGCGCCGCACAGGGCTCGGATACAGTGCAGGGCATGTTCGCGCAGCCGATCCAGGACTGGTGGTGGCCCGCTTCCCCGGCGGCCCACTGACTGCGCGTATCCACGAGACCACGCGAAGGCCGCCCGAGGGGCGGCCTTCGTCGCGTCCGCCGGGACGCGCGGCTCGCGGCCGTTCCTCCGCATCCGATCGCCGATCCGATTCCGGAAGGAACCCTTCATGCACCGCGACGCGACCGCGCTCCTGCACCGGCTGGCCACCGACGGCTCCCCGCCCTTCGCGCTGATCCACCGCCGCACCCCCGGCCGTCCGGAGGGAGCCGCGGCGACCGTCGAGGTGCTTCTCGGCCCGGTCACGGACGTGGAGCGGCTGGCGGACATCCCGCTGGGCGAGGGAGCGACCGGGCAGGCCGTGACGGACGCGCTCGCCCTGGTGCCGTTCCGGCAGATCCGGGAGCGCGGCTTCGAGGTCCGGGACGACGGCACCCCGCTGACCGTGCTGCGCCCGGACGAGACGTACGAGCTGCCGCTCGACGCGGTGTGCGACGCGCTGCCCCGGCACGCGGTCCGGGTCGAGGACGGCGCGTTCGACGTCTCCGACGAGGAGTACGCGGAGATCGTCGGCCGGGTGGTGGCGGACGAGATCGGGCGGGGCGAGGGCGCGAACTTCGTGATCCGCCGGACGTTCCGCGGCAGCATCCCCGGCTTCTCGCGGGCCGACGCGCTCGCCCTGTTCCGGCGGCTGCTGACCGGCGAGCGCGGCGCGTACTGGACGTACGTGGTGCACACCGGGGAGCGCACGCTGATCGGGGCCAGCCCGGAGGTGCACGTCCGGATGTCCGGCGGCACCGTCGTGATGAACCCGATCAGCGGGACCTACCGCTACCCGTCCCAGGGCCCCTCCCCCGAGGGCCTGCTGGCGTTCCTCCGGGACCGCAAGGAGGTGGAGGAGCTGTCGATGGTGGTGGACGAGGAGCTGAAGATGATGTGCACCGTCGCGCCCCGGGGCGGGGTCGTGGTGGGCCCGCGGCTGAAGGAGATGGCGCACCTCGCCCACACCGAGTACGAACTGCGCGGCCGCAGCTCGCTGGATGTGCGGGAGGTGCTGCGGGAGACGATGTTCGCGGCGACCGTCACCGGCTCACCGGTGGAGAACGCCTGCCGGGTCATCGAACGGCACGAGGCCGGCCCCGGGCGGGGCTACTACGCGGGGGCGCTCGCCCTGATCGGGCGGGACGCCGGGGGCGCGCAGACCGTGGACTCCCCCATCCTCATCCGGACCGCGGACATCGACGCGGCGGGCGGGCTGCGGGTCCCGGTCGGGGCCACGCTGGTCCGCCACTCGGATCCGCGCGGCGAGGTGGCCGAGACGCACGCCAAGGCGGCCGGAGTGCTCGCCGCTCTCGGGGTGCGCCCGGGGCCCGGCGGGGAGCCGGCCGGGACACGGCCGCGGCTGGCGGACGACGTGCGGGTGCGCAGGGCGCTGGACGCCCGGCGGGCGGATCTGGCGCCGTTCTGGCTGCGGATGCGGGCCGACGAGGGGGCGGCTCCCCCGGCGGGCGGGCCGGCCGGGCACGCGCTGGTGGTCGACGGCGAGGACACGTTCACCGCGATGCTGGCCCATCTGCTCCGGTCCGCCGGTCTGGAGGTGACCGTGCGGCGGCACGACGAGCCGGGGCTGCGGGAGGCGGCGCTGGCGCACCGGGGGCCGGTGGTGCTGGGGCCGGGGCCGGGCGATCCGGGCCGGCTCACGGACCCGAAGATGCGCCGGCTGCGGGAGCTCGCCGCCGCGCTGCTGAGCGGGCACCGGCACGGGCTGCTGGGGGTGTGCCTGGGACACGAGCTGATCGCGGCGGAGCTGGGCCTGGACATCGTCCGCAAGGACGTGCCCTGCCAGGGGGCGCAGGAGCGGATCGACTTCTTCGGGCGCCCGGAGACGGTGGGCTTCTACAACACCTTCACCGCACGCTGCGACGCCGCCACCCAGGAGGAGCTGGCGATGCACCGGGTGGAGCTGAGCCGGGACCCGGCCGGCGGGGACGTGCACGCGCTGCGGGGGCCGGGGTTCGCCGGGGTGCAGTTCCACCCGGAGTCGGTGCTGACGCTGGACGGGGCGGGGATCACGGCGGGGCTGCTGTCCGCGGTGCTGGTGTGAGGCTCGTCGGGGGCCTGGTGTGACCGCATCGGCCGGCGGGGTCCCGGTGTTCCGCCGCCGGCCCCACTGTGCGTGAAGCGCGGCGGCGGGGCCGACGGCGGACCGGGGGGCTTCCGGCCGGGCAGGCCCGGCCCGCCGTCGGGTCAGCCGAAGAAGACGCCCGCCTCGGCGTAGAGCGCCGGGTCGACCGTCTTCAGCTTCGTGGTGGCGTCCGCGATCGGGACCCGCACGATGTCGGTGCCGCGCAGCGCGACCATCGTCCCGAAGTCCCCGTCCCGGACCGCCTCGATGGCGTGCAGGCCGAAGCGGGTGGCGAGCCAGCGGTCGAAGGCGCTCGGGGTGCCGCCGCGCTGGACGTGGCCGAGCACCGTCGTACGGGCCTCCTTGCCGGTCCGGCTCTCGATCTCCTTGGCCAGCCACTCGCCGATGCCGGAGAGCCGGACGTGCCCGAACGAGTCCTGCGAGCCGTCCTTGAGGACGAGGTCGCCGTCCCGGGGCATGGCGCCCTCGGCGACGACCACGATCGGCGCATAGCGGATCTTGAACCGGGACTCCACCCAGGCGCAGACCTGGCCGAGATCGAAGCGCTGCTCGGGGATGAGGATGGCGTTGGCGCCGCCCGCCAGCCCCGAGTGCAGGGCGATCCAGCCCGCGTGACGGCCCATCACCTCGACGACGAGCACCCGCATGTGCGACTCGGCGGTGGTGTGCAGCCGGTCGATGGCCTCGGTCGCGATGTTGACCGCGGTGTCGAACCCGAAGGTGTAGTCGGTGGCCGACAGGTCGTTGTCGATGGTCTTCGGGACACCGACGCAGGGGATGCCGTACTCGCCGGAAAGGCGCGCGGCCACCCCGAGGGTGTCCTCGCCGCCGATCGCGATCAGCGCGCCGACCTCCTGCTTGGCGAGGTTGTCCTTGATCCGGCGGATCCCGTCCTCCGCGCCCAGCGGGTTGGTCCGGGACGATCCGAGGATCGTGCCGCCGCGCGGCAGGATGCCGCGGACCGCGGGGATGTCGAGCGGGACCGTGTCCCCTTCGAGCGGCCCGCGCCAGCCGTCCCGGAAGCCGACGAAGTCGTAGCCGTACTCCTGGACGCCCTTGCGGACGATGCCCCGGATGACCGCGTTGAGCCCGGGGCAGTCGCCGCCACCGGTCAGTACTCCGACCCGCATGGTTCTTCCCTTCTCCCGCGTCGGCCGCCGTGCGGCCACGCTGTTGGTGACCCCGGCACCGAGAATGGGGGCGGCGGGTGACTCCCATGCGGAGAAAGGCGGTTGAGGGCCGAGCGT
This sequence comes from Streptomyces sp. NPDC002055, assembly GCF_040296705.1. Taxonomy (NCBI): domain Bacteria; kingdom Bacillati; phylum Actinomycetota; class Actinomycetes; order Kitasatosporales; family Streptomycetaceae; genus Streptomyces; species Streptomyces sp. NPDC002055. The sequence continues at coordinate 73,813 of NZ_JBEOXS010000020.1, read as the reverse complement.
TCACCCGTACGAGCGGACGCGGGGCGGTGGGAGGCGGCCCGCGGCGCCGGGTTCCCCCGGCGGGCAGCCCGACGTCACCGGCCGAGCAAGGCCACCGCCTACGCGTCGTCGTCCAGCCCGCGCTCGATCGCGTATCGCACCAGTTCGACGCGGTTGTGGAGCTGGAGCTTGCCCAGGGTGTTCTGGACGTGGTTCTGCACGGTGCGGTGCGAGATGACCAGGCGTTCCGCGATCTGCTTGTACGAGAGGCCCTTCGCGACGAGGCGCAGCACCTCGGTCTCCCGGTCGGTGAGCCGGGGCGCGCCCGGCTCGTCGGCGGCCGCGGGGGGCGGATCGGCGGCCAGCCTGCGGTACTCGCCCAGGACCAGCCCCGCCAGCCCCGGGGTGAAGACGGGGTCGCCGACGGCGGTGCGCCGGACCGCGTCGATCAGCTCCTCGCCGCTCGCCGACTTCAGCAGATAGCCGGTGGCACCGGACTTGACGGCCTCCAGGACGTCCGCGTGCTCACCGCTCGCGGAGAGCACCAGGACCCGCAGCGTCGGGTCCGACCCGACGAGCTCCTTGCAGACCTGAACTCCCGGCATACCGGGCAGGTTGAGGTCCAGGACCAGCACGTCGGGGCCGGCCGCGCGGGCCCGGCGCACCGCCTGCGGGCCGTCCCCGGCGGTGGCCACCACGTCGAAGCCGGCGGCGGCCAGGTCACGGGCGACGGCGTCGCGCCACATGGGGTGGTCGTCGACGACCATGACACTGACCGTCGGCTGCTGCTCCGTCATCGCTTCGCCTCGCTCCCGCGGTTCCCCTTCGGAACTCTCAACTCGACCTCGGTGCCCTGTCCGGGGACCGACAGCAGTTCGGCGCTGCCGCCCAGGTCCCGCAGCCGGCCGCGGATCGACAGGGCGACCCCGAGCCGGCCCTCCCGCTCGGCGTCGGCCAGTCTCCCCTCCGGGATGCCGGGGCCGTCGTCCCGTACGGTCACGATCACCGCGTCCGGCTCGTCCTCCAGCAGGATCCACGCCTGCGCGTCCTCGCCGGCGTGCTTGCGGACGTTGTCGAGGGCGGCGCCGGCGGCGGCCGCGAGCTCCGCTGCGGCTCCAGCCTCCAGGAGCACGGGCGTGCCGGGCTCCGCGAACGACACCCGGGCGCCCGCGTACGGCGCGAGCAGCGCCCGCAGATCGCACGAGCCGCCGGTGGTGCCCGCGTCGGCTGCCCGGGTGTGCTCCGCCTCCGCGGCGGTGCCGGGCCCGTCGTCGGTGGTCTCCGGCAGGACGGGCGCCGTACGGGCCCCGGGGACCAGCCCGTTGGAGATCAGCGTGCGCAGGGCGATCTCCTGCTCCCCCGCCATCCGCCCGAGCCGGGCCGCCTCCCCGCCGATCTCGGTGCCGCGCCGCTGCACCATCGCGAGGACCTGGAGGACGCTGTCGTGGATGTCCCGGGCGAGCCGCTCCCGCTCGCGGGTGGCCGCCTCGATCTGGAGGGCCCGGGCCAGGGTGCGCTCACTCGCGCGGGCCACCTCGACGACGTAACCGACCGCGGTGCAGGCCACGGAGAGCAGGACGATGCTGTGCACATTGCCCTTGGACAGCTCGCCGCGCTCGATGATGTTGGAGATGCCCACGACGCAGGAGGCCGCCGCCGCCCAGCGCCAGCCGCCCTTGATCGCGTAACCGAGCACCGCGCCCGCGGTCCAGATGGAGGGCAGGGTGGCCTCCCCGGCGGCGACCCGGGCGGGGTCGTCGAGCACCGGGGTGAGCAGGATGCCGGTGAGGGCGACGGTCATGTCGGCGGCGAGGAAGCGGTAGCTGCAGCGGGCCGCGGAGCTCACCAGGTGCGAGGTGCCGAGGGTCCAGACGGTGAGCACCGCGAGGTAGATCCAGCCCCCGAGGGGGTGGGCGTACTCCTCGTGGGCCCAGATGTAGCGGGCCACGGCGTAGGCCATGGTCAGCAGCCGGAAGGCGGTGAGCGCCTGCCACAGCGGCTGCTCCACGGACATCCGGACGACCTTCTCGCGCCGGCCCGGCGTCCGGGCTCCGGGCAGCTCACGCACCTGGGTGCGCAGTGCCATCTCCCCACCCCCCTGCCGGGCGCGGTTACGCCCCGGCCTTCTCCTGCCGGTCGGCCTCGCCGGCCTTCTTCGCCTCGGCCTTCCTCGCCTCGGCGTGCTCCGCCTTCTCGGCCTTCTCCTGCTCGGCCTGCCGCTTGGCGGCGTCCGCGATCTGCCGCTTGGCGGCCGTCGCGTAGATGTCGACGTATTCCTGCCCCGAGAGCTTCATGATCTCGTACATGACCTCGTCGGTCACCGACCGCAGGATGAAGCGGTCGCCGTCCATGCCGTGGTACCGGCTGAAGTCCAGGGGCTTGCCGATGCGGATGCCGGGCCGGATCATCTTCGGCACGACCTTGCCGGGCGGCTGGACCTTCTCCGTGTCGATCATCGCGACCGGGATCACCGGGGCGCCGGTGGCGAGGGCCACCCGCGCGAGCCCGCCGGGCTTGCCCCGGTACAGCCGCCCGTCCGGCGAGCGGGTGCCCTCCGGGTAGATGCCGAACAGCTCACCGCGCTCCAGCACGCCGATGCCGCTCCTGATCGCCGCCTCGCCGGCCCCACGGCCACCGGAGCGGTCGACCGGGAGCTGGCCGACGCCCTTGAAGAAGGCCGCGGTGAGCTTGCCCTTCACGCCGGGCGAGGTGAAGTACTCGGACTTCGCGATGAAGGTGACCTTGCGGTCCAGCACGGCCGGCAGGAAGAAGGAGTCCGAGAAGGACAGATGGTTGCTGGCCAGGATCGCGGGGCCCTCGTCGGGGACGTTCTCGAGCCCTTCCACCCAGGGGCGGAAGGCAAGCTTCAGTGTCCCTCCGATGGACAGTTTCATTGCGCCGTAAAGCAACCGAGGACCTCCTGTGTCCGACGAAGAGACCTTAACCTGCTGCGGCACGCCCCCGGTCCCCCAGCCTGCCGTCGGACCTACCCGGTGTCGGTCCCGTCGCGTACGGTGAAGTCCTCACCGTGTCCCGCGCAGGTCCCCGGAGCTCCCGGGGAACCTCACCCGCCGAGAGACGTCTCTCTCCCCGGAACCCACGGACCCACGACGAACAGGAGACCTCTGGTGCCGGTCCTCCCCGGAGCCGAGCCGTTCCGCCACGAGGGCGGGGACATCGGCGTACTCCTCTGCCACGGTTTCACCGGCTGCCCCCAGTCGCTGCGCCCCTGGGCGGAGCGGCTGGCCGCGCGCGGCCTCACCGTCTCCCTGCCGCTGCTGCCCGGCCACGGCACCCGCTGGGAGGACATGCAGCTCACCGGCTGGCAGGACTGGTACGCGGAGGTGGACCGGGAGCTGCGGATCCTCCTGACGCGGTGCCGCCGGGTCTTCGTCTTCGGGCTCTCCATGGGCGGCGCCCTGACGCTGCGGCTGGCGGCGAAGCACGGTGACGCGATCAGCGGCATCGTCGTGGTCAACCCGGCGAACAAGGTGCACGGGCTGTCCGCGTACACCCTCCCGGTGGCCCGGCACCTGGTGCGGACCACGAAGGGAGTGGCGAGCGACATCGCGAAGGAAGGGGTCGCGGAGGTCGGCTACGACCGCGTCCCGCTGCACGCCGCGCACTCGCTCCGGCAGTTCTTCCGGGTGGTGGACGCGGAGCTTCCGCAGGTCACGCAGCCGATGGTGCTGCTGCACAGCCCGCAGGACCACGTGGTGCCGCCCGCCGACTCGGCGCGGATCCTGAGCCGGGTCTCCTCCACGGACGTCACCGAGATCCTGCTGGAGCGCAGCTATCACGTGGCCACGCTCGACCACGACGCCGAGCGGATCTTCGAGGAGTCCCTCGCCTTCGTCGAGCGGCTGGCTCCCGTTACGGGCGGTGGGCCGGGCGCGGGCGAGGAGCCCGGCAGCGGCAAGGAGAAGGAGACGGCGAGCGGTGGCTGAGCGCAACACGGGGGCGGGCCGCGAGGACGGCCGGGAGCCGGTCGACGAGGACGCCGCCTGGGCGGCGATCGTGGCGGGGTACGGCGAGGAGCCGGCGGACCCCGACCTGTCGCTGGACGACGAGGAGCGGAAGCCGCAGCGCACCGCGGCCGGCCGCGACGATCGAACCGACGGGGACGACCGGAACGACGGGGACGACCGGAACGACCGGAGCGACCGGAGCGACCGGAACGACCGGAGCGACCGGAGCGACCGGAACGACCGGAACGACCGGAGCGACCGGGACGAGGCCGACGGTCCCTCCGGGCCGGGGGCCCCGGGCCGTTCGGGAGTGCCGTCGCGGCCGCTCGGTTCGAGCGTGACCGGGTACATGGCCGGAGTCGGCCCCCGGGACTGGGCGACTCCCGAGCCCGCGGAGGGAGACTCCGAGGAGGGCCACTTCGTGCCCCCGGAGCCGCCGCCGCTCCCCTCGGCCGACACCACGGCCAAGTTCGCCTGGCTCGCGGTCCTCGGCGGGCCGCTGCTCCTGCTCCTCACCGTGCTGTTGCAGTGGGAGATGACCCCGCTGATCGCCACGCTCGGCATCGGTGGCTTCCTGGGCGGCTTCGGCACGCTCGTCGCCCGGATGCGGAACGACGACGAAGACGAGGACGACGACCCGGGGCGCGGCGCCGTGGTCTGACCCCGGTCCGGGGTCCGCCGGTCCGGGGTCCGCCGGTCCGGGGTCCGCCGGTCCGGGGTCCGCCGGTCCGGGGTCCGCCGGCCGGCCGCTGATGCGGGCCGTCCGGTCCAGGTCGTCGGGCGCGGACGGGTGGGGAGGCCCGTTCCGCCGCAGGGTGCCGGGGCCGGCACCCGTCGGCGCCGCACCGGTCCGGCCCCGTCAGGACGGACCGGCCCCGTCAGGACAGAGCGGGCACGCGGAGCGCCGCCAGCACCGGCAGGTGGTCGGTGGCCGCCCGCAGGTCCGCCTCCGTGACGCCCCGCAGCCCGCGGGGCACCCCGCAGCCGAGCACCTCGACGCCCCGCGTGGGCAGGACGGCGTCGATGCGCTGCAACGGGTCACCGGGCCGGGTGGTGTGCTCGACGCCCCAGGGGGCCGTGGCCCAGCCGTCCTGCAGTTCGGCGGCGAGCCGGCGGAACGTCCGCCCCTCGGGCCGGTCGTTGAGGTCCCCCGCGGCCACCGCGTGCGGGACGCCCTCGGCGGCGAAGCGGTGCATCCGGTCGAGCAGCAGCCCGCCCTGTTCGTAGCGCTCGTCGGCGCTCATGCTCAGATGGCAGCTGAGCACGCCGAGCCGGACACCGCCGATGCGCACCACCGCGGTGGCGAAGCCCCGCTGGTGCAGGCCGGGGGTGCGCGGCAGCAGCATGTCCTCGGTGCGTTCCACGTGGGCGCGCAGCGAGGAGAGGATCAACGGGCCGGAGGCGGTCGCCCCGCCCGTGACGTACACCAGGCCCGTGGCGCGGGCCAGCCACGCCGCCGCCTTGCGCCAGCGGAAGAACCGCGGCGCCTCCTGAACGCACACGAGATCGGGGGCGCAGGCCCGGATCACCCGGGCCAGCGCCACCCGATCGTCGCGCATCGAGCGGATGTTGTAGCCGAGCACGCGGACCACGGCCGAACCGTCCGGTTCGGTACGGGACTCGGGCAGGTCCGCGAGCATGGCGCCATCCCCTCACATCGGAGCGTCACGGCGGGCCCCCGCCGCGTCCTGTCGTGGGCGGCCGGTCAGCCCTGCCGGGCCAGGTCGGCGGCGCCCACCAGTCCGGCCTTGCCGCCGAGCTGGGCGGCGAGCACCTGGGCGTGCGGCCGGTACTGTCCGCCCACCAGCCAGCGGCGGAAGGACTTGCGGATCGGGTCCAGGACGAGGTCGCCCTCGTCGGAGACCCCGCCGCCGACGATGAACGCCGACGGGTCGAACAGGGACGCCAGATCGGCCAGGCCGGCACCGGCCCAGCGGGCCAGTTCACGGAAGGAGTCGATGGCGACCGGGCAGCCCTGCCGGGCCGCCTCGCTCACATGCCGCCCCTCGATCGCGTCCGGGCTGCCGTCGCCGAGGCCCAGCAGAACGGCGGCGTTGTCCGGGGCCGCGACCGCGCGCTGCCGGGCATAGCGGACGAGGGCGCGGCCGGAGGCGTACTGCTCCCAGCAGCCCTGGCTGCCGCAGCCGCACAGCAGGCCGTCGGGGACGACCCGGATGTGGCCGAACTCGCCGGCCACGCCGAAGCGGCCGCGGCGCAGCTTGTTGCCGATGATGATGCCGCCGCCCAGCCCGGTGCCGAGGGTGATGCAGATGACGTCCTCGTGGCCCTGGCCGGCGCCGAAGCGGTACTCGCCCCAGGCGGCGGCGTTGGCGTCGTTCTCCACGACGACGGGCAGCCCGACGCGCTGCTCGACCTTGTCCTTGAGCGCCTCGTGCCGCCAGTTGATGTTGGGGGCGAAGAGTACGGTCGCCCGCTTGTCGTCGACGTAGCCGGCGGCACCGATGCCGACCGCCTCGACCTGATGGTCGGTGCTGACCGTCCGCACCGCGTCCGCGATCGCGTCGACGACACCCTCGGGCGTGGGCGGAGTGGGTACCTTGCACGTCTCGAGAATCGAGCCCTCTTCGTCGACCACGCCAGCTGCGATCTTCGTGCCGCCGATGTCGACGCCGATGGTGAGTCCCATGTGTCCCTCAGTTATTCGGTCGATCCCCGCTGCGCCCAACCGTACCGGAGGGGGCCTGGGCGCACCGGCAGCAGGGAACGGCCCGGGAGGGCGGCTTCCGCCGGGCGCGGAGGGTGCCCGCCCGGCGTCAGTCGAGGTCGATGCGCTCGGTGCCGGACGGGCCGTCCCCGCCGTCGTCACCGCGGGTCCAGTCGTCACCGCGGGGCCCGTCACCGCGGGTCCAGCGGCGCTCCTGGCCCTCGACCGCGGCCCGGTAGGCGGCGAGCAGCTCGGAGCCGGCGGCGGCGAGGTGGTCGAAGACCTCCGGGTTGCGCTCGACGACCGGTTCGACGGCGGCCTTGGCCTGGGAGATCAGCTGCTGTACGGCGCCGGCGGCCGCGCCGCCCCCGAGCGGACCCTGGAAGGCGGAGATCCGCTCGGCCACGGCGTCGGCCAGCTTGCGCAGTTCCTCGGCGGCGCTGCCGGGCTGGGGCCCCTGCTGTGCGCGGCGGCGCGCCTTCTCCGCCGCGAGATCCTCGGCGCAGGCCTTGGCCCAGGCGTCGGCGTCGGGGGCGTCGGCGGGACCGGCTGCGGGGCGCTCGGTGGCTTCGCTCATGGCGGGCTCCTGCGAGGGAGGACTTCGACGGTATTTCTCGACGTTACCCGACGGGGAGTCCGGCGTTCACCGGGCGGCCGCCGTGCACGGGCCGCCGCCGCACGCGGCGCACGCGTTCCGGCCGCTGCGGCACGCGCGTTCCGCCCGCTCGCGAAGGGGCCCGCCCGGCTCTCCGAATCCCTCGACGCACAGGCATGCACAGGCCCGCGCATCCCCGGCGCACGGGCCACCGAACTCGGGTTCCGGCCGCACCCCCGTTCAGCGGGCCGCCCCGCCTCCGGCTCGCGGCCAGAGGCCCGGGTCGGGGGTGAAGCGGATGCCGAGTTCGCCGTCCGCGAGGCCCGCGCCGGTGACGGTGCACCGCCGGAGCGCGGACGGCAGCGGCAGGATCCGGCGGAACGGGCCGACGGTGACGACGAGTTCGTCGCCCCGGCGGCTGAGGTCGAGGTCCCCGCGTTCGGCGCCGGGCAGCGGCAGCCGCCAGAGGAGCACGCCCTCGGCGGCGAGCCGGTCCTCGACGGTTCCGGGCACCCGGGAGGTGCGCCCGGGGCCGCCGGGAACGTCCGTCCCCGCGCCCTCGGCACCATCGGGAGCACCGTTCGCGGGGCCGTCCGCCGAAGCCCGCGTGCCCGGCGCGGTGTCCCCGGCCGGGCCGGACGCGGTACCGCCCCCGCCTGCCGCCGCACCGCTGCCGTCGCCGGTGCCCGGTCCCCCGGCGCGCGGGGTGGCGGACGCGTTGCCGCGGCCGAGCAGCTCGGCGAGGTCCTCGGGGCCGCGGGGGTCGTGGCCGAGGTGCGGCAGCTCCCACAGCGCCGCGCCGGCCGGGAGGTCGTCCGCGAGCGTCTTCAGGGCGGTCTGCTGCTGCCCGGACGCTGCGGCGAGCCAGGGGTCGGCGGAGCCGGTGGGGAGCAGCCGGTTGGCGATGACCGCGTCGGTGCGCAGCCCGTGCAGTGCGAGCCCGGCGTGGGCCCGGCGGAGCGTCTCGACGGCGGCCGGTCCGGGCTCGACGACGAGCCGTACGACGGTGCTGTCCGCCTCGATCACGGCCTGTGCGGCGGCGAGTTCGGCGGCGCAGCGGTCCGCCGTCTCGTAGAGCCACTGCGCCGGCATGGGGACTCCGGCGAGCTGCGCGAGGAGCGGCCGCAGCGCGCGGGCGGCCTGGCGCTCGGAGGGGAGCAGGCGGCGGAGGTAGCGCCGCAGCTGTTCGGGCAGCGCGAGCACGGCCGGCGTCTCGGGAACGGGCGGCAGGTCGAACACGGCCACATCCCAGCCGGCGGGCGGGCCGGCGGGTGCCGCGGAGGGTTCCCGGCCCGCGGCTCCGGGTGTCCCGGGCGCCGGGACGCCGTGCGACGGTCCGGCCGCGTCCTCCCGCTGCTCCCCGGCCCACTGGGTGCCGTCGGGGTGCAGGGCCCTCAGGGCGCGGAGCAGGGCCAGCTGCGGTGCGCCGGGGACCTCCGTCACCTCCTCGCGGTCGAGGGGGGCCGCGCCGAGCAGTCCGAGCGCGGCGGAGCACCGCTCCTGGAGGTCCAGGAGTTCGGTACGGAAGTGCTCACCGGGGTCCAGGCGCGCGGCCCACAGGTTCGGCGCGGCCCGGACCGGCGGGTTCCAGGGGACCGGGGGGCCGGCGGGCGCACCGGTGCCGTCCGGGCCGGACGGCGGCTGCGCTCCGCGGCCGGCGTCCGCCCCCGCGGCGGGCAGCCCGAGGGCCGCTTCCAGGGTGGCGAAGCGGTCGGTGGTCAGCACCAGGGTGCGCAGTCCGCGGCGCGCCGCGGCGAGGGCCTGGGCGGCGGCGACGGTGGTGCGCCCGGCACCGCCCGCCCCCGTGACCAGGATCGTCCGGGCGTTCAGGCCTGAGCCCCGCTCTCGACCCGCTTCTTGAGGCCGTCCAGCGCGCGGTCGATGATGACCTTCTCGGCCTTGCGCTTGATCATGCCCAGCATCGGGATCTTGACGTCCACGGTCAGCTGGTAGGTGACCTCGGTCCGCTTGCCGCCCTCCACCGGGGCGAGGCTGTACGAGCCGTCGAGGGCGCGCAGCATCTGGGACTTGACCAGCGACCAGCTCACGACGTTGTCGCCGGTCCAGGTGTAGGCCAGGGTGTGGTCGTCCTTGATCGCGCCGGCGTCGAGCACCAGCCGCACCTGCTCGGCGCGGCCCTGCTCGTCCTTGGCCAGGACCTCGGCCTGCTTGACCTCTCCGGTCCACTCCGGATAGCGGTCGAAGTCGGAAATCACCGACATGACCTCGGACGGTGCCGCCTCGATCGTGATGCTCGAGCTGGTGTGTTCCGCCATCTCCGTGGCTCCTCCACTACTCCACTACGGTCCGCCCGCGGCGTGCATGCCTGCTGGTGAAGGCTACCGCGCGCGACCGGACGGGCCGATGCCCGGCCCGCTGCCCACGCCGTGCGTCACCTCCGGCCCGGCCCTCGGACGCCCGGCAGGGGCTGCTCCCCCGGGCCCCCGCGGGGCCCGTCCCCCGCCCCCGGAAGGGAACGTTTCCGCTGCCCCGGGGCTCACGCGGGGCTCACCACTCCAGCGCCCAGGGCCGCCCGGAGGACGCGAAGTGGCCGACGTTCACGCACTCGGTGCGCCCGATCCGCATCCGGCGGGCCAGCGGCTGGTGGACGTGGCCGAAGAGCGCGTACCGCGGCCGGATCTCGCGTATCGCCTCCAGCAGCGCCGAACTGCCGCGCTCGAAGCGGCGGGCCACGGTGTCGTAGCAGAGCTCGGGCACGTCGGGCGGGATGTGCGAGCAGAGCACGTCGACCTCCCCGAGCGCGGCGACCTTCGCCGCGTAGGTCTCCTCGTCGATCTCGTAGGGGGTGCGCATGGGGCTGGGCAGCCCGCCGCCGACGAAGCCGAACACCCGGCCGTCGAGCTCCACTCGTTCACCGTCGAGAACGGTGATGCCGGGCCGGACGTACTCGGGCCACAGATGCGGGATGTCGACATTGCCGTAGGTGGCGTACGTCGGCTGGGGGAATGCGGCGAAGAGTTCGGCGTACTGCTTGCGAACGGCCCCTTCGATGGCGCTGCGGCGGTCGACCCCGGCCCACAGCCGGGCGCCGAACGCGCGGGCCTCCTCGAACCGGCAGGCGGTGCGGAGTCCGACGATGCGGTCGGCATTCTCCTCGCCGAAGAGCTCGGGGAAGATGCCGCGGGAATGATCGGCGTAGTCGAGAAAGAGCACCAGGTCACCGAGGCAGAGAAGGGCATCGGCACCTTCCCCGGCCCGGGCGAGGTCCCGGCTGTTGCCATGAACGTCACTCACCACATGAACTCGCATATCTGAGGACCCTACGCCGCGAACCGGGCACCCGGGAGAGGCGCCCGACCTGCGGTTACTTTGGCGTCACCGGGCTGCTCGACTAATCTGCGCGCATTGGTCCCCCCGCGGTATGTGACGCATGAAACATCTGGCCGGAACCCCCTATCGGTGACGCATACCGATGGGTAACGTCCGGGCAGTCCAACCCCCATTGCACGATCATGGGCCGCAAGCCGACGCAGCACGCGGGACACGACGTGTCGGCGCCAGCGTCCGACGAGGAGCAGCAGTCTTGCGCGAGTTCAGCCTTCCGGCCCTGTACGAGGTCCCCGCGGACGGCAATCTGACGGATCTGATCCGCCGCAATGCCGCGCAGCATCCCGACGTCGCCGTCATCGCACGCAAGCGGGACGGCCGCTGGCAGGACGTGACCGCCACCGAGTTCCTCGCCGAGGTCCGGGCGGCGGCCAAAGGGCTGATCGCCGCCGGCGTGCAGCCGGGGGACCGGGTCGGGCTGATGTCCCGGACCCGCTACGAGTGGACGCTGCTGGACTTCGCCGTGTGGACCGCCGGCGGGACCACCGTGCCGGTGTACGAGACGAGCTCGCCGGAGCAGATCGCCTGGATCCTGGGGGACTCCGGCGCCGTGGGCTGCCTGGTCGAGACCGAGGTCCACGAGGCCGCGATCGAGTCCGTACGGGACCGGCTGCCGGAGCTGGAGCACGTCTGGCAGATCGACCGGGACGCCGTCGAGCTGCTGCGCAGCAAGGGCGCGGAGGTATCGGACGCCGAGGTCGACGAGCGCAGCTCGCTGGCGACCGCCGACTCCCCCGCGACGATCGTCTACACCTCGGGCACCACCGGCCGCCCCAAGGGCTGTGTGCTCACCCACCGCAACTTCTTCGCCGAGTGCGGCAACGTGGTCGAGCGGCTGCGTCCGCTCTTCCGCACTGGTGACTCCTCCGTCCTCCTCTTCCTCCCGGTGGCCCACGTCTTCGGCCGGCTGGTGGAGATCGCCTCCGTGCTGGCGCCGATCAAGCTCGGGCTCGTACCGGACATCAAGAACCTCACCGAGGAGCTCGCCTCCTTCCGGCCGACGCTGGTGCTCGGGGTGCCGCGGGTCTTCGAGAAGGTCTACAACTCGGCGCGGGCCAAGGCGCAGGCGGACGGCAAGGGCAAGATCTTCGACAAGGCCGCCGACACGGCGATCGCGTACAGCCGCGCGCTGGACGCCCCCTCCGGCCCCTCGCTGGGCCTGAAGCTCAAGCACAAGCTCTTCGACAAGCTGGTCTTCAGCAAGCTGCGGACCGTGCTCGGCGGCCGCGGCGAGGCCGCGATCTCCGGCGGCGCCCCGCTGGGCGAGCGGCTCGGCCACTTCTTCCGCGGCATCGGCTTCACGGTCCTGGAGGGCTACGGCCTCACCGAGACCAGTGCGGCGACCGCGTTCAACCCGTGGGACCGGCAGAAGATCGGCACCGTCGGCCAGCCGCTGCCCGGCTCGGTCGTGCGCATCGCCGACGACGGCGAGGTGCTGCTGCACGGCGAGCACCTGTTCAGCAACTACTGGAACAACGAGACCGCGACGGCCGAGGCGCTGTCGGACGGCTGGTTCCACACCGGTGACATCGGCACTCTCGACACCGACGGCTACCTCGCGATTACCGGCCGGAAGAAGGAGATCATCGTCACCGCGGGCGGCAAGAACGTCGCCCCGGCGGTGATCGAGGACCGGATCCGGGCGCACGCGCTGGTCGCCGAGTGCATGGTGGTCGGTGACGGCCGCCCGTTCGTGGGCGCGCTGATCACCCTGGACGAGGAGTTCCTGCCGCGCTGGGCCGAGGACCACGGCAAGCCGGCCGGTGCCACGGCCGCGGAGCTGCGCGACGACCCCGAGCTGCTGGCCGCGGTCCAGCAGGCGGTCGAGGACGGCAACGCCGCGGTCTCCAAGGCCGAGTCCGTCCGCAAGTTCCGCATCCTCCCGGCGCAGTTCACGGAGGAGTCCGGGCACGTCACGCCGTCGCTGAAGCTCAAGCGCAATGTGGTCGTGAAGGACTTCGCGGACGAGATCGAGGCCATCTACCAGGCCTGATCCTTCAGGCTTGAGGCTCCGGGCTTGAGGCTCCGGGCCTGATCCTCCGGGCCTGATCCTCCGGGCTCGAGGTTCCGGGCCTGACCTCCCCGTCGGGCGGGGTCGGGCCGGCCGGGGTCCGGCCGGTCAGCCGCGGATCCCGTCCTCGGCGAGCACGCGCGCCATGGTGCGCTCGGCGAGGGCGGTGATCGTCACGAACGGGTTGACGCCGATGGAGCCGGGGATCAGCGAGCCGTCCGTGACGTAGATCCCCGGGTGCCCGCGGGCCCGGCCGTAGTCGTCGGTCGCCTCGCCCAGGACGCAGCCGCCCAGCGGGTGGTAGCAGAAGTCGTCGGCGAAGGGCCGGTTGCCGCCGAACAGGTCGTAGCGGTAGATGGTGCTGTTCGCCCGGTTGACCCGGTCGAACAGGGACTTCGCGGCGGCGAGTGAGGGCTGGTTCTGGTCCCGCGTCCAGTCCAGCCGTACGGCGTCGGTGGCCCGGTCGTAGCGGAAGGTGCCGCGCTCGGGGCTCTTGGTGATCGCCAGATACAGGCTGATCCAGTGCTCCAGCCCCATGGGCAGCGGGGCGATCTCGGCGAAGACCGGCCGGTCCGGGTTGGCCCAGTCGTCGATGGCCAGGACCGGGATCGTCGACTGCTTCGCCCCGGTGGTGTCCCAGATGTGGTTGGCACGGGCCGTCATGATGTTGCCGTTGGTGCCCCAGCCGGTGCCGATCCGCGGGCTGAGCGCGGGCAGGGCGCCGGTCTCCCGGGCGCGCAGCAGGAGTTCGGTGGTGCCGAGGCTGCCCGCGCCCAGGAAGAGATGGCGGCAGCCGATCTCCCGGGTGGCGACGACGGAGCCGCGCTCGTCGATCCGGTCGACGCTCAGGACGTACGTGCCGTCCGCCTCCCGGCGGACCGCCCGGACCTGGTGGAGGGTCTCGATGGTGACCTTCCCGGTGCCGAGGGCCGCGGCGAGATAGGTCCGGTCGAGGGTCCGCTTGCCGTGGTTGTTGCCGTAGATCACTTCGGCGGCGAGCGCCGAGGCGGGGGCCTGCCCGGCGTCCTCGCGCTCCATGTGGCCGAAGTCGTAGACGTTGGGCACGAAGGTGGTGCGCAGCCCGGCCCGGTGGGCGTGGGCGCGGGAGACCCGGGCGAAGCGGTACCAGGCCGTCCGCTCGAACCAGTCGGGGGAGACGGTGTTGACGCCGAGGGCCTGGACCGCGCGCGGGAAGTAGCGGCCGTACATCTCGTCGGCGTCCACCCTTGGCAGGACCTCCGAGAAGTAGCTTCGGGGCGGGGTGACGGCCATGCCGCCGTTGACCAGGGAGCCGCCGCCGACGCCACGGCCGACGTAGACCGACATCTGGTCGTAGTGGACCCGGTCGAGCACCCCGGGGTAGGGGCTGATGTCCCGATTGACGACATCGAGCCAGAGGAAGGTGGCCACGGGGGCCTCGGTCCGCGTCCGGAACCACATGGACCGGCGGTCGGGGGCCGTGGTGGGACAGAAGATCCGGCCGTCGTCGGCGGGTTCGTGCCACAGCCGGCCCATTTCGAGGACCAGGGTGCGCACGCCCGCCTCGCCGAGGCGGAGCGCTGCCACGGCGGCGCCGTAGCCGGATCCGACGACGACGGCGGGGGCGTAGTCCCGGGGGGCCGAGGCAGCGGCGGCGGGGGTGGCGATCCGGGTGGCGCCGAGTGCGGCGGCCGTCTGCAGGGCGGCGAGACCGAGGAAGTGACGGCGCGTCAGATATAGGCTCATGCGCGCATCATGAGCGGAACATCGTGGATTGCCCATAGACGTGCGCATGAGCTTTTGGGCGGTGTTCGGGGGGTGGTGGGGGTGCGCCTTGGGGGCGGCCGGGTGGGGTGGTTGTGCGGGTGCGGGTGCGGGTGCGGGTGTGCGGGTGCGGGTGTGCGGGTGCGGGTGCGGGTGGTTTTCGGTTTCGGGGGTGGGGGCTCCGGGGTGGGGGTTCCGGAACGTATATTTACGGGCCCTGGGGGCCCACAAATACACGGAAGTTTCCGGAACCCCCACCCCTGCGCCCCCACCCCCTTGCGTTCAGACCACCGGTCCGTCGTGGCGGGCCGCCGCGTTCGCCTCGCCCTGCCGCCGTGCGCCATTGCGTTCACCCTGGCTTGCGCCCCCCTGACGTCCGGACCCAGGTCCGTGGTTCGGGGGCGTCTCTGTCCGGCTGTTCGTGGGGCCATCCCCTGGTGCCCGGGGCTCTGTCGGGGTGGGCGGCCGGGGGCCGGGTGGGTTCAGAGCAGTGCGGTGAGGCGGTCCGCGAGGAGGTCCCAGCGCCAGCGCTCCTCGACCCAGGCACGGCCCCGGTCTCCCATGCGGCGGCGCAGGTCCGGGTCCTGCAGCAGGGTGATGATGCGCTCGGCCGCGTCCGGGGCCGAGCCGCCGGGGACCACCCAGCCCGTCTCGCCGTCGAGCACCGCGTCCGGGGCGCCGCCGGAGTCGCCGGCCACCACCGGCAGCCCGGTGGCGGAGGCCTCCAGGTAGACGATGCCGAGCCCTTCGACGTCCAGACCGCCGCGACGGGTGCGGCAGGGCATCGCGAAGACGTCGCCGGCCCCGTAGTGCGCGGGCAGTTCCTCCCAGGGCACCGCCCCGGTGAAGCGGACCGAGCCGGCCACCCCGGTCTCGGCGGCGAGCTTCTCCAGGTCGCTCCGGTACGGTCCGCCGCCGACGATCAGCAGCACGGCGTCCGGGACAGCGGCCAGGATCCGGGGCATCGCCCGGATCAGGGTGTCCTGTCCCTTGCGCGGCACGAGCCGGGAGACACAGACCACGACCGGGCGGTCCGAGAGCCCGAGGCGGGCCCGGATCTCGTCTCCGCCGGACCCCGGGTGGAACGTCTTCTCGTCGACGCCCGGGGGGAGTTGCACCATCCGGTCCGCGGCCTGCGGTGTCAGGGCGGAGGCGATCCGGGACCGGGTGTACTCGCCGAGGTAGGTGAGGGTGTCGGTGCCCTCGCCGATCCGCCGCAGCAGTTGCCGTGCGGCGGGCAGCTGGGCCCAGCCGGCCTCGTGCCCGTGCGTCGTCGCGACCAGCCGGCGCGCGCCCGCCCGGCGCAGCGCGGGCGCCATGAGCCCCAGCGGGGCCGCCGCGCCGAACCACACCGAGGTGCAGCCGTGTTCGCGCAACAGCCCGACGGCGCGCCGGGTCACCCGCGGGGTCGGGAGCAGCATGGTCGTCCGGTCACGGACGACGGTGTACGGCTGCTCCGCGTCGAAGCGGGCGGTGGCCTCGATGCCTTCCCGGGTGCGCTTCCAGGTCGAGGCGTAGACCACGACCTCGGCCGGGTCCAGACGCAGCGCCATGCTGTGCAGGAACGCCTGGATGCCGCCGGGCCGGGGCGGGAAGTCATTGGTCACGATCAGGGTCTTGTCCATCGCCTGCCGACAGTATCGGGTCCCCCGGGAGCGTGACGCGCGGGCTGTCGGAGAGTGCGTCGCGCGGGCCCCGCCGGGGACCCGGGGCGTGCGCCACCAGGGTCCGGACAGGCCCGGGGCGCCCCAGCTCGCGCCCGCGCCGCCGGGCGAGCCGGTTGCTCATCGCGCCACCCCGCCCCGCCACGCCAGCCCGCGCCTCGTGGCCGCGTACCGCCGTGCCCGGCATGATGCACCGAGCACCGCGGATCACCACAGAACGGGACGAGGCCACCATGGCGGACGGCAGCAGCCGGAAGGGTACGGACCGCCTGCCGCGCGGGACGACGGACGAGGCCCCCGCGCCGGAGGCCCGGATCGGCCCGGCGCGCGGGCCGGACGGCGGCATCGGGCCACGGTCCGCGGGCGTCCTCCCCGACGGACGGTCCGGGGCACTCCCGGAGTCCGGAGCGGGAGCCACCCCGCCTCCCGCGCCCCGGGCCGAGGCTCCCGTGAAGCGCCCGTTCCGCGCCCTCCGCCCGGTGGCCGCCCTCTGGTCGCTCTGGGCCGTGACCCGGGCGGTCCTGCTGCTCTGTGTCTTCAAGGTCCTGGTCGTCCCGGGACCGGACGTCACCAGCGACGTGGCGGTGATCTACCAGAGCTGGTTCCGGATCCTGCGCACCGGCACCTTCCCGCTGGACGACGTGACCTGGCAGTACCCGCCCGCCGCCGCGCTGCCCGTCCTCTCCCCCGGTCTGCTGCCCTTCCTGGACTACCCCTCCGCCTTCTTCCTGCTGGCCTGCGCGGCGGACGCGGTGGTGCTCGCCCTGCTGCTCCGGGCCGGCGGGCAGGCCGCGCGACGGCTCACCGGTGCCTGGGTCTGGCTGGCCGGGGTGCCCCTGCTGGGCCACACCGCGTACGCCCGCTACGACGTGATGGTCACCGGGGTGGCCGTCGCCGCCCTGCTCGCCTTGCCACGCCACCCCCGGACGGCCGGTGCGCTCGCGGCCTTCGGTGCGCTGCTGAAGGTGTGGCCGGTGCTGCTCCTGGCCGGCACCGCGCGCGGCCGGAGCACCCGGGCGGCGTGGACGGCGGCCGCCGTCACCGGGACCGTCCTCACCCTGCTCTGCGCCGCGGCCGTGCCGGGGGCGTTCGCCTTCCTCACGTTCCAGCGCGACCGGGGCACCGAGGTCGAGTCCCTGGGCTCGCTGGTCTTCCATGTCGCGCGGCACCTCGGGTGGGACGGCCAGGTGCTGCTCAACTACGGCTCGGTGGAGTACCTCGGCCCGTACGTCGGCCTGGTCAGCGGTGTCTCCCTCGCCCTCACCGCGGCGGCGCTGGGCTGGCTGCTGCTCTGGCGGCGGCGTGCGGTCCGGGCCGCCCGCGGATGCCGGCCGGGGCATCGGTGCAGTCCGTGGGCCGACGGGCACGGCGGTCCGGCGGCGCTGCCCGCGGACGCGGCGTTCACGGCCGTGCTGCTCTTCACCACGACCAGCCGGGTGATCAGTCCGCAGTATCTGCTCTGGCTGCTCGGACTCGCCGCGGTCTGCCTGACCCTGCACAGCACGCTGATGACCGTTCCGGCGGTCCTGGTCCTCCTGGCGGCCGGAGCCACCCAGCTGGAGTTCCCCATCTGGTTCTCCCATGTGGTGGCCGGCGACCCGCTGGGCATCGCGGTGCTGGCGGCCCGCAACGGTCTGCTGGTGGCCGCCGCGCTGCTCGCGTGCGCCCGGCTGTGGCGCGCCGCGGCCCGCGAGCCGCGCCTCTTCCTCCCACCGGACCTCGGGCGGGGCCTCCCGCAGGGGCTCGGGGGCAACCTGCCGGTGGATCTTCGACGGAGCCTGCCGCGGCCGGCCCGCGAGAAGCGCTGACCGGGCACCCTCCGGCGGGGCCCGGGGAGACAGCCGCGGCCCGCTCAGCCCAGCCAGGCCCGGACGTACCCGCGCCACAGCGCCGTGAACTCCCGCGGATCCGTCCGCAGCGTCCCGCGCAGCGCCGCCTCCACCGCGCCCGTGCGCCCCTCGTGGGCACCGACCGCCCGGTAGAAGCGGGCGAGCCGGTCCGTGCCCCACCGTTCGGCGATCATGCGGCAGGCCAGCCAGCCGCTCTCGTACGCCCGGCCGAGGCGGTCCGGGTCGCCGCCGAACCGGAAGTCCTCGTCCGAGGGCAGGCCCCGGGGCGCCTGGCCCGCCCGCACCGCGCGGGCGAGTCCGGGGGCGCCCTCCTTGGGGGTACGGCCCGTGCCGCGGTAGCCGGCCCAGTCGGCGAAGCCCTCGGACAGCCAGAGCGGGGTGGCGGAGGAGGTCGCGGCGCGCGTGGCCACATGGGTCGTCTCATGGGTGAGCACCACCCGCCGCCCGAACGCGCCCAGGACGCCGTACGCGTCCGGGTTCACGATCACCCGGTCCGCCGGTGCGTGCGGCGATCCCCCGGCCTCCCCGGTGGTCACGGCGGCGATGCCGCGGTAGCCGGCGGCGGGTGCCCCCAGGAGGTCCCCCATGCCGTCCAGCGACCCCGGTACGAGCAGCACCACCCGCCGGGCCCAGCGGCCCGGCCAGGCGCCGTTCACTTCGGGCACCGCCCCGTCGGCGGTGCGCGCGATCTCCCGCAGCCGGTCCGGGGCCTGGCCGACGCCGAGGACCAGGCTGTGCCGGCCGCGCACCGCGTCGACCCGGCCCTGGTCCCACAGGTTCCGGGCGGGGCGCCGGCCGTCGGCGGTCCGGGACTCCTCGGCCGCGACGTACCACCGGCCGTCCCGCTCACTGACGGTGAGCCGCTGCACCGTGGTGACCGGGGCGGTGTCGAACCCGTCGAGGCGGTAGCGGAGCCGGACCTCGGCGGCGACCCGGCGGCCGTCGCCCCGGGCGGGCTCGAATCCGCCGGTGCGGACCAGCCGGTACTGCCAACTGCGCAGCGGCACCTCGGCGAGGTTGCGGAAGAGGCGGCGCTGCCCGGCCCGGTAGCCGGTGGCACGGGGGTCCGCGGCGGAGAGGAAGGCGCCGGCGTCCCGGTCCAGCAGGGCCGCGGCGCGGCGGTCGAGCATCCGCTGGACGGCCCGTTCCGTGCCGTCGCGGCCGACGGGCGGCCCGCCGCAGCCGGTCAGGGCGGCGAGCAGGACGAGCAGCAGCACCGTACCGAGCGCTGTCGCGCCTCTCGTCCCGGTCCCCGCTCGCGCCACGCCGTCGATCGTACGTGCGCCCGCGGCCGGGGCGGCACGGCACCGGGGCGAGGACCGGTCAGACGCGGGTGACCGTGGCGCCGGGGATCATGCCGACCGGGTCGTACCGCACCCGCGCGCCGGGGTACGGGGCGTGCACCACCTGCCCGTTGCCCATGTACATCCCGACGTGGCTGGCGTCGGAGCGGTAGGTGACGAGGTCCCCGGGGCGGGCCTGGGAGAGCGGCACCTGCCGTCCGGCGTGCCGCTGCGCCTGGGAGGTGCGGGGAATCGCCACCCCCGCCTGGCGGTACGACCACTGGGTCAGCCCCGAGCAGTCGAAGCCGCCGGGACCCGCCATGCCCCAGACGTAGGGGCGGCCGACGGCGGCGCGGGCGGCGGCGACCGCGGCCGCGGCACGGGAGGACGCGGGCGCCTGGCCGGTGAGCGCGTCGAGGCCCCCGGCCCCGTCGGCGCGGCCGCCGTCCCGGGAGGACCGCGCGAACGCCTCCCGCGCCTCGGCGGGGAGGGAGTTCAGCAGCCGGCGGGCGACGGCCAGACGCCGTTCGACGGCCTTCTTGTGCCGGGCGACGTCGGCCCGGCTGCGCTCCAACTCGGCGATCCGCGTGGCCGCTTCGGTGCGCTGCTGCCGTAGCGAACGCTGGGCCTCCTGCAGGGCGCGCAGCCGGCCGGCCTGACGGCTGCCGATCCGGTCGAGGGTGGACGCCTTGTCGAGATAGGTCTCCGGGTCCCCGGAGAGCAGCAGCGCGAGGGCCGGGTCGATACCGCCCGCCCGGTACTGGGCTCCGGCGAGCCCGGCGAGGCCGTCCCGCATCCGGTTGACCTGCTGCTGCCCCCGGGCGACCGACTCCTGGATCCGTTCGGCGCGGGTGCGCAGCCGCTCGCGGCGTTCGGTCGCCGCGTTGTACTGCTCGGTGGCCCGCTCGGCCTGTTCGTACAGCCGGTCCACCCGGGCCCGCACACCGGCCGGGCCGTCGTGCGGATCGGCCCCGGCGGGCGCGGCCGACAGGGCTGCCGCCGCGCTCGCCGCGGCTGCGGAGAGCACCGAGACCCGGGCCGTCCTGCCGAGGCCCGACGGCGAGGGACGTCGATGGGATGCCACAGGACGCCGCACTCCCTTTCACGGTGTGCAGCCCCTGCCGCCCGGTCGGGCGGAGCGTCGGTCCGGGAACTGCGCTCGCAGACAGTAGCCGCGCAACCCCGGAGCGTCCAAAGACCGTTGCCGGGCACACAGCGCGACGCCCCGCCGGAGACGCAGGTCACCGGCGGGGCGTGGAGTTACAGCGCGTTATGCAATTCGCCCGGATGGGCGGGCGCGTCCCGGAGCGTCAGATGCGGACGCCCGTGCTGAACGGCATGTTGCCGATGGCCTCGAAGCGCACGTTGGCACCCGGCTTCGGCGCGTGCAGCACCTGGCCGTTGCCGGCGTAGAGCCCGACGTGGTGCGCGTCGCCGTAGAAGATGACCAGGTCGCCCGGCTTGAGGTCGGCCTGACCGATGCGGGTGCCGGCGTTCGCCTGGTCCTGGGACATGCGCGGCAGGGAGACCCCGGCCTGCGAATACGCCCACGAGGTCAGGCCGGAGCAGTCGAAGGAGCTCGGGCCGGTGGCGCCCCAGACGTACGGCGAACCGATCTTGGTCTTGGCGGCGTTGAGGGCGGCGGCGGCGCGCTGCGACTCCGGAACGTCGTTGCCGAGGTCCACCCGGCTGCTGCTGGCGCGGCTGGCGCGGGCGTCGGCGGCGGCCATGGCCGCCTTCTCCTTCGCCGTCAGGCTGTTGAGCAGGGACTGGGCCTCGGAGAGCTTGCCCTGGATCTCCTTCTTCTTGCCGCCGAGCGCCTTGCGGGTGTCCGCCAGCTCCTCGAGCTTGTCGGACGCCTCCTCGCGCTGCTGCTTGAGCGCGCGCTGCTTGTCGGCGATCTTCCGGAGCTCGTCGGCCTGCTTGCCGCTCAACTGGTCGAGCGTGGAGGCCCGGTCGAGGTAGCTGTCCGGGTCGGAGGAGAGCATCAGCTGCACGGACGGGTCGATGCCGCCGGAGCGGTACTGGGCGGTCGCCATCGAACCCAGGCCGTTGCGGAGCTCGTTCAGCCCCTCCTGGCCGCGGGCCACCTTGTCCTGGAGGTCGCCGACCTGCTGCTCGAGCTCCTCCTGCTTCTCCTTCGCGCCGTTGAACTTCTCGGTCGCGACCTCGGCCTCTTCGTAGAGCTTGTCGACCTTGGCCTTGACCTCTTTTTTGGTCGGCTTCGGGTCGGCCTGCGCGGCCTGGGACGTGAGAGCGACGGCGGCTGCGGCAGTTGCGGTGAGCACGGTCACGCGGGTGCGGCTGGGCTGCTTGGGTCGACGGTGGGACGCCACGGGGGCGAGCTCCTTCTTCCTTCAGCCGCCTACCGGGTGCGAGTGGGGGGTCATCGGACCCCGGCTCCGGATGCCCCCGGCCTCCCCCTGAAGCCTGCAGAGCGCCGCGGACTCGGCGGTTCCTCCGCTGACATCCCGGATGGATGGTCAACCGCGCGAAGGTTCGAGGGCCGACCTTAGTGACCTTCTTGTGATCGGTTCAAATCCTGATGAGAAAAAACTCGATTGTGCCGCGCATTCTTTACAAACGTCATACAGCCAGTAGCGGGCGACTGACGCTACGTTCCGTCAATTCGGGCACAAGGCCCAGACGTTGCTCAGGTGCGCGAAAGCCGCTTCAGCAGCAGGGCGGACGCAACCGGACGGGCGCCGGCGCGGGCCACGCCGTCGGCGACCTCGCGGTCGGTGGAGACCACGACGACCGGTCGGCCGGGCGGCTCGGCACGCACCAGCTGCCGGATCAACTCGTCGGCGGTCTGCCCCGGTTTACTGAACAGCACCCGCACACCGCGCGGCGGCGCGAGCAGGACCGGCGCGGCCAGCTCCGCCCCGTCGAAGACACAGGTCATCTCGGCGCCGGTCTGCGCCGCCAGCACCGCCAGCCCGCCCAGCAGCCGCAACCGCTGCTTCTCCAGCGGCATCGTGGGATAGCCGGTCTTGGTGACGTTGTAGCCGTCGACGACCAGATGGGCCTGCGGCAGGGCGAGCAACTGGTCGAGCAGCGCCGGATCGGTCTCCGACAGCGCACGGGTGGCCACGTCCTTCGGTGTCATCCGCCCCGGCTCCACCGCCTCCACGGTGTCGGCGGGGTGTACCGACGCGGGCGGCAGCGCCAGTTCGCGCCGCAGCCCCTGCGCGGCGTCCAGCACGGTGTCCAGCAGCAGCCGCAGCCGCATGTCCTCGACGCTGCGGCCCTCGCGCACGGCACGGCGGCTCGCCTCGAGCGCGCCCTCCGTCTCGGCGAGCCGCGCCTTGAGCCGCCGCGCCTCGCTGTCCGCGGCCGCCTTGTCCGTGGCGGCGGCGGACCGCACGTCCTCCAGCTCGGCCGCGGCCTTGCGCACCGCCGCCTCGCCGCGCCGGACATCGCTCACGGCGCTGCGCAGCTTGCGCTGCAGGGTGTCGGCCTCCTTGCGGGCCGCGTCCAGCTCCGCCCGCATCCGGTCGGCGTCGGCACGGGCCGCGCTCCGGGCGTCCGCCAGCTCGGCCCGCAGCCGCTCCAGCTCGCGGGCGGCGTCCTCGTCGGCCCGCTCGGCCCGGGCACGCTGCGCCTCCTCGCTCGCCGCGGCGACCAGCTTCACCCAGCCCGCCGGGCGCAGCACGTACGCCGCCGCCGCCACGTCCAGCGGGTCCGCCGCTGCGGGCGGCGAGCCGGACTCCAGCGCCTCGGCCAGCTCCGGCTGCGCCTCGCGGAACTTCTCCCCGATGCGCTGCCGGAAGAGCGGGTGGCTCTCCAGCGCCGCGGCCATGGCGTTGCCCGCGAACTTGGCCCGGCGGGTCGGGGTGAAACGGGCGTACTGCCTCAGCTGCGGCGGGAGTTCGGCCATCGTGAGACCGCCGAAGGCGTCCCCGGCGATGGTGACGACCTTGCGCCGCACACCCTCGGGGAGCGGGCGGTCGAGCACCTCAGCGGAACCGGCGGCCTCAGGGCCCTCACCGGTACCGTCGCTCCGCTCCACCACCTGTCACCGCTCCGTTCTCAGGCGTTCGCGCCGGGGCGGTCCACCAGCTCGATCTGGTCCACCGCGTTGCACCAACGGCACCGCACCGCCTCGATGGTCTCACTGAGCACGTCGCGCTCCTCGACGCTCGGCTCTCCGGCCAGGTCGAGGTGGACGTACTCGACGGCGCGGGTCGAGCGGGTCACGTCGAAACGGGTCAGGTTGCCGCACAGGGTGCAGCGCCAGCGGGTCTCGGCCGTCGGCTGGGGAACGCCCATCGTGTCGTCCTCGTCTTCATCGTCTGCGCTTGCCCGCCACGGTGCGCCGTCGAACCGCGGGGGTGCTTGCCGTAACCCTACGGCCTGGGAGGCCACCGGCGCCGGGGCCGGGCGTGCAGCGCGGGCCCGGCGAGGCACTCTGGGCAGGTTGATCCGGTTAGGCCATGCTCTGTGCATGATCCCCACGGCGCACTCGGTGAAGCAGGCGGCAGCGGGGGCCCTGCGGGCTGCCCGCAACGGGCCCCTGGTCACGTATGCGCTCATCGGTTCGTGCTGCCTGTTCTTCGCCCTCGGACCGGCCTCCGGGCTGGTGCCCGCGCACGGCTCCGCGGGAGATGCGACGGCGGCGCAGGTCGCGCACTTCGAGCGCTGGGGCGTCATCCCCAGCGAGCTGCTCAGCGGGGACCCACGCGCGCTCCTCACCCCGCTGACCGCCCTCTTCGTGCACGGCAACTGGCTGCACCTGCTGGGCAACATGCTCTTTCTCTTCGTCTTCGGCGGGATGGCCGAGGAGCGGATGGGCCGGGCGGCCTACGCGCTCTTCTACCTCACCGTCGGCTGCCTGGCACTGGCCGGCTACGCGGCCGTCCACGCCGACTCCTCCCAGACCCTGGTCGGGGCCTCCGGAGCGATCTCCGGGGTCCTGGGAGCCTTTCTCTATCTGTTCCCCGGCGCCCGCGTCACGAGCCTCTTCCCGTTCCTCTTCTTCCTGCCGCTGCGCTTCCCCGCCTGGATGGTGCTGGTCTTCTGGTTCGTGCTCCAGTGGCTGGCCGCCGGGAAGGCCGACTCGGACCAGCCCGGGGTGGCCTACCTCGCCCACCTGATCGGCTTCTGCCTCGGCTTCCTCTACGCGTGGGCCCGCTACCGGCGCAGCCGGCCGTGGCAGGAGGCGCTGCCGGCGGAGGCGCTGCCGGCGGAGGCGCTGTCGACGGAGGGGGGAACGTCCGCCGCGGAAGGGGGAACACCCGCGGTGGAGGGGGGAGCCCGCGCCGTGGAGGGGAGCGCGGGCCAGGAGGGATAGCGCGGGACGGCGTCGGGGCGGGGCGGTGGAAGACGAGGAGTTCAGCGCGCTCCCGACGGCAGCCCGTATGGGAGCAAGGGAGTGTCGGGGGCGTCTTCCTTTGAGGGTGGTGGTGGGTGACGGGAGAGCTCGGGGGCGTCTTCCGTTGAGGGTGGTCGTGGGTGACGGGAGAGCTAGAGTGAGCAGCGCATTCAGGGCGACCGAGGGAGACAGCCAGCCGTGATCACCGCGATCGTGCTCATCAAGACCAGCGTGGACCGGATCCCCGAGATCGCCGAGTCCATCGCCGCTCTGGAGGGGGTCAGCGAGGTCTATTCGGTCACCGGTACCTACGACCTGGTGGCCATGGTCCGGGTGGCGCGCCACGACGATCTGGCGGATGTGATCCCGGGCCGGATCAGCAAGATCCCCGGGGTTGCCGGGACCGACACCCACGTCGCCTTCCGCACGTACTCCCAGCACGACCTGGAAGCCGCCTTCGCGATCGGTCTCGACGCGTAACTCCGCCCGCACACCCCCTGTCCCGCACTGTCCCGGCGTACGCGGCCCGGCATACGCGGCCCGGCCCGCCGCCCCGGTGAGCGACGGGCCCGGCCGCGGTCCGGTACGGGCGCCCCGGCGCGGTCCGGCAGGGCACCCCGGTGTCAGGCCGGCCCGGGGTTCCCGTGTCAGGCCGCCCCGGCGTTCCGGTCCGGGACGCAGCGGCCGTCCTCGGTGCGGTAGCTCCACCGCGCACCATCGTGGACCAGCTCCTTCACCGCGCCGACGAAGCGGTCGATGTGCTCGTCGGGGGTGCCGGCGCCGAAGCTGACGCGGATGGCGTTGAGGGACCGCTCCCCCGGTGCCGCGTCCGGCGCCCCGCACTCGCCCGGTTCGTCGGCCGCGCCGCCGAGCAGGGTCCGGACCAGGGGGTGGGCGCAGAAGAGGCCGTCGCGCACCCCGATGCCGTACTCGGCGGAGAGGGCGGCCGCGAAGTGCGAGCTGTTCCAGCCCTCCACCACGAAGGAGAGCACGCCGACGCGGGGGGCGTCGTCGCCGAACAGCGACAGCACCTTCACCTGGGGCACCTCCGCCAGCCCCGCGCGGAGGCGGGCGACGAGCCGCTGCTCCCGCTCGACGAGGGAGTCGAAGCCCGCCTCGGACAGCGCCTTGCAGGCGGAGGCGATGGCGTGGACACCGATGACGTTCGGCGAACCGGCCTCGTGCCGGGCCGCGGTGGTGTGCCACTCGACGTCCACGCCGCCGTCGGCGCGCCGGGAGACCGTACGGCTCGCGCCGCCGCCGGCGAGGTAGGGCTCGGCGGAACGCAGCCAGTCGGCCCGGCCGGCGAGCACACCGGAGCCGAACGGCGCGTAGAGCTTGTGCCCGGAGAAGGCGACCCAGTCGACGTCCAGCGCATCGATGTCCACGGGGTGGTGCGGGGCGAGTTGTGCGGCGTCCAGGACGATCCGCGCGCCGTGCGCATGGGCCGCCGCCGCCAGTGCGCGGACCGGCCAGAGCTCACCGGTGACGTTGGACGCGCCGGTCACGCACACCAGCGCCGGGCCGTACGGCTCCCGGTCGGCGAGCGCCCGCTCCAGGGTCTCGACGGCCTGGGCCGGGGTGCGGGGCGCGTCGAGGCAGGTGACGGTGATGCCCTCGCGCTGCTGCCAGGGCAGCAGCGAGGCGTGGTGCTCGGTCTCGAACACGAACACCCGGGTGTTCCGCGGCAGGGCGGCGGCGAGCAGGTTGAGCGAGTCGGTGGTGGACCGGGTGAAGACGACCTGGTCGTCCTCGCGGCAGCCGAGGAAGCCGGCGACCGTGGCGCGGCTGTTCTCGAAGAGGTCGGTGGACAGCTGCGAGAGGTAGCCGGCACCGCGGTGCACGCTGCCGTAGTAGGGCGCGTAGGCGGCGACGTCGTCCCAGACCCGCTGGAGGGCGGGGGCGCTGGCCCCGTAGTCGAGCGCCGCGTACTCCACCTCTCCCCCGGTGACCAGCGGGACGAGGACGTCCCGGCCGAGGACGGGCAGCGGGCCGGTGGGACAGGCGGCCTCGGGGGAGGCCGCGTCATCGGCCGAACTCGCCCCGGCGCGCACGGAATCGGCGCGGAGGCCGGTGGCGGTCGCGGTCGCGGTCGCGGTCGCGGCAGAGGCGGTCGTGGCAGCGGCAGTCGTGGCAGTGGCGGTCGTGGCGGCGGCAGGGCGCACGGACATGGCGGAGTCTCCCGGTGGGAACGGCGGAATGGCTGCGTCGACGCACCCGGCCCGGACAGCGGACGGAGTGCGGAAAGGCCTCGACATGCGGACGGCACCGCACGGAGGGTGATGGAAACGGGGCCTTCGGCCCTAGCGCATTCGCTTGCTCACGCGAGATCTCCCTCGACAACCAGGACCCCTGGATCGCGAGGGGTCCGCGCTTGCCGCAGACCTTGCTGACTGCGGCCTGGTCATCACCCGGGGCACCCCGCCACGGACGGAGGGTTGCCGGACAGCGGGCCGGGGCCTGTGTCGCTGTCACTCGTGACCTGGAGCGAGTATGGCAGGTGATCACCCGCGGGCACCACCGTGTCCGCATGGCGGGACGGCATCCCGGTCCGGTGGGACGGCACCCCCGCCCCGAATCCGCGCCCGCCCACCCACAGCGGCACCCCGCGGGCAGCAGCACCCGGGCCACAGCACTCCACCCAGCGCCGCCCGCACAGCGCCGGCCCTCCCCCCGGCGGCCCCCGGCCCCCACGCCCCCGAGAAACCCACAGGGGCCCGGGACGAGCCCGGACCCCCTGCGTCACCACCGGCGAACCGGCGGCGGACGGCTACCCGTTGCTGGCGCCGACCCAGCGCTCCAGCGTGCGCCGCGCCGCGCCCGTGTCGACCGAGTCCGCGGCCTTCTCGATGCCCGCCGCGATCTGCTCGGTCAGCGGGGCGTCGGTGGGCCGCAGGGCGACCAGGGCCGCGGCGGAGTTGAGCAGCACCGCGTCCCGTACCGGGCCCTCCTCGCCGGCCAGCAGACGGCGGGCCACATCGGCGTTGTACGAGGCGTCCGCGCCGCGCAGGGCATCCACCGGGACGATCGGGATGCCCACGTCGCGCGGGTCGAAGGCCTCCTCCCGCACCGAGCCGTCGCGGACGACCCAGACCCGGGAGGTGGCGGTGGTGGTGAGCTCGTCCAGCCCGTCGTCACCGCGGAAGACCAGGGCGGAGGTGCCGCGTTCGGCGAGCACCCCGGCCACGATCGGCGCCATCCGGGCGTCGGCCACGCCGGTGGCCTGGGCCCGCACCCGGGCGGGGTTGGTCAGCGGCCCGAGGATGTTGAACGTGGTGGGGATGCCCAGTTCGCGCCGGGCCGGCGCGACATGGCGCAGCGCGGGGTGGAACTTGACGGCGAAGCAGAAGGTGATGCCGGCCTCTTCGGCGACCTCGACGACCCGCCGCGGCGAGAGGTCCAGATTGACGCCGAGCTTCTCCAGTACGTCCGAGGCGCCGCTCGCCGAGGAGGAGGCGCGGTTGCCGTGCTTGACGACCTTGGCGCCCGTGCCGGCGACGACGACGGCCGACATGGTGGAGATGTTCACCGTCTTGGAACGGTCCCCGCCGGTGCCCACGATGTCGACGCTGGGCCCCGGCACCTCGATGAGGTTGGCGTGCTCGTACATGGTCCGCACCAGGCCGGAGACCTCGGCGACGGTCTCCCCCTTGGCCCGCAGGGCGACCACGAAGCCCGCGATCTGGGCGTCCGTCGCCTCGCCCCGCATGATGCGGTCCATGGCCCAGGCGGTGTCGTCGGCGTCCAGGTCCCGGCCGGCCAGCAGTGAGCTCAGGACGTCCGGCCAGGTACGGGCCGCCGCGCCACTGTCGCTTCCGACTGAGGTCACGATGTCCATGGTCCGCTCCTGGATCCGTGGTGAACAGGGGTTTGCCGGCCCCGGGGGCCTGGCGCAAGCCTATCCGCGCGGCGCACGGCAGTGACCCGGCGCCCGTACTGCGGACAGCCACGAGGGCCCCGCTCCGACCCGGGCGGGTCGGTGCGGGGCCCTCGTGTGTGACGACGGACGGCCGTGGCTCAGTGGTGGCCGTGACCGCTGGTGATCTCCTGGTACTCCTCGACGGTGGGCTTGGAGATCTGGTTCTCCTCGCCGTAGAAGCCCTTGGAGAGCTTCGCCTTCCACTTCTCGGAGCGCTTGATCTTGCGACGCACGCCGTTCTCGTCGACCTCGGGGCCGACTTCGAGCGGCCGGTGCTGGTCGTGCTGGGTGAGCGTGTGCAGCTGCTCCTGCGAGAGGGGCTCGTGCACCTCGATGAACTCACCGTGCGGCAGGCGCTTGATGATGCCGGTCTCGCGACCGTGCAGCACCTTCTCCTTGTCGCGCCGCTGCAGACCCAGGCAGATCCGCTTGGTCACGAGGAACGTCAGCACCGGCAGCGCGAAGAAGCCGATCCGGCCGAACCAGGTGATCGCGTTGATCGACAGGTGGAAGTGGGTGGCCCAGATGTCGTTTCCACCGCCGACGAGCAGGATGAAGTAGACACTCAGCCAGGCCGCGCCGAAGGCGGTCCGGGTCGGGGCGTTGCGCGGGCGGTCCAGGATGTGGTGCTCGCGCTTGTCCCCGGTGACCCAGGACTCCAGGAACGGCCACACCGCGATGGCGACCAGGAACAGCGGGAAGAGCATCAGCGGGATGAACACGCCCAGGGCGAGGGTGTGGCCCGCGAAGTTGATCTCCCAGCCCGGCATCAGACGGATCAGACCCTCGGCGAAGCCCATGTACCAGTCGGGCTGGGCACCGGTGGACACCTGGTCCGCGCGGTAGGGGCCGATGGTCCAGATCGGGTTGATGCTCGCGATACCGGCGATCGCCGCGATGAGACCGAAGACCAGGAAGAAGAAGCCTCCGGCCTTGGCCGCGTAGACCGGCATGAGCGGCATGCCCACGACGTTCTTCTCGGTCTTGCCGGCGCCCGGGAACTGCGTGTGCTTGTGGTAGAAGACCAGGATCAGGTGCGCCACCAGCAGGCCGAGCATGATGCCCGGCAGCAGCAGGACGTGGATGGAGAAGAACCGCGGCACGAAGTCCATGCCGGGGAACTCGCCACCGAAGAGGAAGAACGAGATGTAGGTGCCGACGATCGGCATCGACAGGACCGCGCCCTCCATGAACCGGACACCGGTACCGGAGAGCAGGTCGTCCGGCAGGGAGTAGCCGGTGAAGCCGGTGAACATGCCGAGCACCAGCAGCAGGAAGCCGAAGAGCCAGTTGACCTCGCGCGGCTTGCGGAACGCACCGGTGAAGAACACGCGCATCATGTGCACGGTCATCGCCGCGATGAAGATCAGGGCGCCCCAGTGGTGGATCTGCCGGATGAGCAGACCGCCGCGCACGTCGAAGCTGATGTCCAGCGCGGAGGCGTAGGCCTCGGACATCCGCACACCCTGCAGCGGAACGTAGCTGCCGTGGTACACGACCTCGTTCATCGCGGGGTGGAAGAACAGCGTCAGATACACACCCGTGAGGATGATGATGATGAAGCTGTAGAGCGCGACCTCACCCAGCATGAAGGACCAGTGGTCCGGGAAGATCTTGCGCATGTTGACCTTGGCCAGGCTGTAGATGCCCAGCCGGCCGTCCGCCCAGTCGGCGAGCCGCTCACCGCGCGGCGCCTGGCGCTTGTCGTTACTCATCCGCGCTCCCAGAAGCTCGGGCCGACCGGCTCCGCGAAGTCGCCGAGGGCCTCGAGGTAACCGTCCTTGTTCACACCGATCCGCAGCTGCGGGAGGGCGTGACCTGCCGGGCCGAAGATCACTCGGCCACCGTCGGAGAGGTCGAACGTCGACTGGTGGCACGGGCAGAGCACGTGGTGCGTCTGCTGCTCGTACAGGCTGATCGGGCAACCGACGTGGGTGCAGATCTTCGAGTACGCGACGATGCCCTCGTGGGACCAGTCCAGCTCACGCTTGTCCTTGATGTTCTCCGGCTGGAGCCGGACGATCATCAGGGCGGCCTTGGCGATCTGGTCCTGGAAGTCGTGGTCCTCCTCCTCCAGCCCCTCGGGCTGGGCGAAGGTGAGCGAACCGACGACCACGTCCTCCGGGCGGAGCGGCTCGTTGGTGTTGACGTTCACCAGGAGCTTGCCCTTGGCCCACAGGGTGTGCCGGAGCTTGGTCTCGGGCAGCGGGCCCAGGTCGCGGAGCAGCACCACACCGGAGAGCGGCACCATGGCGAGCGCGCCGAACATGGTGTTGCGGATGAGCTTGCGGCGGCCGAAGCCGGACTCGTCGGCGCTCGCCTGCCAGTCGGCCATGACCTTGGCCTTGACCTCGGGCTCGGCCGCGATCGGGTGCCGCTCCTGGATGCTCTCCACGTCCGACATCAGGGTGCGGGCCCAGTGGACCGCGCCGGCGCCGATGCAGAAGAGCGCCACACCGAGGGTGAGACCCAGGGAGAAGTTCAGGGCACTCATGTTCCCGATCGGGAAGATGTAGACGATCTTCTCGATCGGGACGGCCACGTAGGCGGCGATGAAGCCGATGGTGGCCACCATGGACAGCATGAAGAGGAGGGCGACGGTGCGCTCGGAGCGCTTGGCGGCCCGCTCGTCGATGTCCTGGATGCGGTGCTGGTGAGGCGGCAGGCCCGGGTCGGCGAACGGGCTGTCCGCGACGGCTACCGCACCGGATTCGGCCGTTGCCTGCTCACTCGGCAGGTGTTCTTCGGACACGTCTTTGTTGGATCCACTCTGACTCATGACTTCTTGGCCTTTGCGGTGCGCGCGGCGACCCAGATGGCGGCGACGATCATCACGCCCATGCCGAAGATCCAGCCGAAGAGACCCTCACTGACCGGGCCGAGTCCACCCAGCTCGAAGCCGCCGGGGGAGGCGGAGTCCTTGCTGTTGACCGTGTGCAGGTAGGCGATGATGTCCTTCTTCTCCTTCTCACCGAGAACGGTGTCCGGGAAGGACGGCATCTGCTGCGGGCCGGTCAGCATGGCCTCGTAGATGTGCTTCGGCTGGACGTCGTCCAGCTCGGGCGCGTACTTGCCGCCGGTAAGGGCGCCGCCCTTGCCGGCGAAGTTGTGGCACTGGGCGCAGTTGGTGCGGAAGAGTTCTCCGCCCTCCGCGATGTCCGCGCCCTGCGGGTCGTACTGCTCCTTGGTCGGCGTGACCGGGCCGGCGCCGAGCGAGGAGATGTACGCGGAGAGCTGGTCGATCTCGGCCTGCGTGTAGACCTCGGGCTTCTTCGGCACCTGGGCGCCGGGCTGCTGGGCCGGCATACGGCCGGTGCCGACCTGGAAGTCGACGGCGGCGGAACCGACGCCGACGAGGCTCGGGCCGTCCGGGGTTCCCTGACCGCCGGTGCCGTGGCAGCTGGCGCAGCCGACGGAATAGAGCTTCTTGCCCTCCTCGATGGCGAGGGACTGCGCGGTGTCATCGGCCTGTGCCTTGTCCGCGGGCGCGAACGCGGCGTACAGCCCCCCGGTGACCGCCAGCGCGAAGAGTAGGACGACGAGCGCCGCCAGCGGATGGCGCCGTCGTGCGGAGAGCTTTTTCACGGATTACCCCGGTGTCAGGATCTTCTGCGTCGATGCTTATGGCTGTGTGGAGCGCGGGTCCGGTACGGGCCCCCGTTACTTGATCATGTAGATCGTGGCGAAGAGGCCGATCCAGACGACATCGACGAAGTGCCAGTAGTAGGACACGACGATGGCCGCCGTGGCCTGTTCGTGGGTGAACCTCTTGGCGGCGTACGTCCTGCCCAGGACCAGGAGGAAGGCGATCAGACCACCCGTCACGTGCAGGCCGTGGAAGCCGGTGGTGAGATAGAACGCCGAACCGTAGGGGTCGGAGCTGAGCGAGAGGCCCTCCTCCTTGACCAGGTCGGTGTACTCGAAGACCTGGCCGCCGATGAAGATCGCGCCCATCACGAACGTGACCACGAACCAGGCCCGCAGCTTCTTCACGTCGCCGCGCTCGGCGGCGAAGACGCCGAGCTGGCACGTGAGAGAGGAGAGCACCAGGATCGTGGTGTTCGTCGCCGAGAACGGGAAGTTCAGCGCGGACGCCATTTCCTTCCAGTGCTCGGCCCCGGTCACCGATCGCAGGGTGAAGTACATCGCGAAGAGGGCCGCGAAGAACATCAGCTCGGAACTCAACCAGATGATGGTTCCGACGCTGGTGAGGTTCGGCCGATTGACCGACGGGTGCGCGTGCCCGGTTTCTACTGTCGTTGCTGTCGCCACGACCGACATTATGTCGGTCGCTTATCCCGCCCTCACCCCCGGGGGTGCCGTTCGGTGTGTCCGGCACGTGTGCCCTGCTCGTACGGCCCATTGGGGTGGTAGCTCGAAGGTGGGAAGCGAGGGTTCCGCGCACCGCGCCCGGTGCCGCCGGGACCAGTCCTGATGGGCCGTTCACCCGCTCCCGGATGCGCAGGAACCCTCCTCCGGCGGGCCGGTCGCGGAGTAGCATCCGCGACAGTCGCCCGTCCGGGGACTGCGCTGACGACAAGCATGGAGGAACGATGCAGCCGACCGCCACGGTGCTGGTCTACAGCGACAACGCCGACACGCGTCTCCAGGTACGGATGGCGACCGGCAAACGCCCCGCCGCCGGGCTGCCACCGGTGGAGTTCGTGGAGTGCGCGACCCTCCCGGCCGTCCTCAGCGCCCTGGAGGAGGGCGGGATCGACGTCTGCGTGCTCGACGGCGAGTCGGCGCCGGCCGGCGGCATGGGCGTCTGCCGGCAGATCAAGGACGAGATCTTCCGCTGCCCGCCGGTCCTGCTGATCATCGGCCGCCCGCAGGACGCCTGGCTGGCCACCTGGAGCCGGGCGGAGGCCGCGGTGACGCACCCGATCGACCCGATGGAGTTCGCTGAGGCGCTGGCCGGGCTGCTGCGCACCCGGCTGGCCGTCGAGGCCTGACGCCTCCCTCCGGGCCCCGAGGACCCTCGGGGGCCTTGAAGAGCCCGATCCGCACGACAACGCCCGGAGCCCCTCCCCGGAGCCTCGCTCCCCGGGGGCTCCGGGCAGAAGCAGGTGGACAGGACGGCCCGCACCGGCCCGCACCGGTCGGTGCGGGCCGTCCTGTCCGGTTCAGCGGCCGTTCTCGGGAGCCGGGACGGGAGGCCCGGAGAACGGGTTCGGGGTGATCGCCAGGGGGCCGGAGCGGTGCCCGTGGCACCGTCGGCAAGGCACCGGCCCGTGCGGTCCGCCGGGCTCCCGGCGTCCGCGGCGTCTCAGACCTGGGGCCGGAGGCGGGCCGCGTCGGCGGGCGTGCTTCCCACGTGGCTCCCGGCCGGGACGATCGCACTGGCCTTGCGCCACTTGGCCCAGTCGACGTTCCAGTCGCCGAAGCCGTTGTCGAAGGCCGTCATCATCGTGCCGCCGCTGTTGACGACCTCGACGATGTCACCGAGCTTCACGGTGTCGAAGAACCACTTGGCGTTCTCGGTGCTCATGCCGGTGCATCCGTGGCTGACGTTGGCCGCGCCCTGGGAGCCCACGGACCAGGGGGCCGCGTGCACGTACTCGCCGCTCCAGGTGACCCGGGTGGCCCAGTACACACCGAGGTCGTAGAAGTCCGACGACCCGATGCTGGCGCTGGTCATGCGTACGAAGGATTCCTTGGCGAGGATGACCTTGACCCCGTTGCGGGTGTCGTAGCCGGGCTTGCCGGTGGTGACCGGGATGGTGCGGATGACCTCGCCGTTGCGCTTCACGGTCATCTGGTGGGATCCGGCGTCGGTGACGGCCTCGATCCGGTCGCCGATCGTCAGCTTCAGGGGGGCCGAGGAGCCGCCGTGCAGCTTGTCCCCCACCCTGATGCCGGCCAGTGCGCTGCGCACCTGGACCTTCGTGTGCGCGGGCCAGTACTCGCGCGGGCGGTAGTGCAGGGTCTTGTCGTTCACCCAGTGCCAGCCGCCGTCCACCCGGGGCTGGGAGTCGACCTTCAGGGCCCGCTCGACGGTCTCGCGGGCCGCGCGGTCCTTGACCGGGGCGCTGAGCTCGGCGGTGACCGGCTGGCCCACGCCGTACGTTCCGCTGTCGGGGCCGAAGCGGACCCGGAGGAGCTTGTCGGCGGGCCTGGTCTCGAAGGCGACCGTGCGGCGGCCGGGGGCGCCGTCCTCGTCCTCGGTACTCACCCGGACGGTGTAGTGGGCGCCTGCCGCCAGGGGGGTCGTGCTGCGCCAGCGGGTGCCGTCGGCGGAGAGTTCGCCGCGCACGTAGCGCCCTGCGGCATCGGTGGCGGTCACGTCGGTTATTCGGCCGTCGTCGTCCTTGGTGGATATCTCCAGCGGCTTGTCGGGGTCTATTCGCCCGCCCTCCACCGCGTTCAGGGTGACCTGGCCGGATGCGTCGTACGGCGTCGCGGACAGTGGGTGCCCGTCGCCGTCGCAGGCGGTGGAGAACACCGCCAGGGGGGCTATCAGCAGAGCGCAGCTCGCTGCCGTCCGGAATCGCGTAGTGTGACTCATGGTCACAAACTAGAAAAAACGGGACGGGTCGGCGCGCCGAGCGCGGGCAAACGGGTGAGGCCCGGCAACCTGGAAGGTTGCCGGGCCTCACGCCGTGCCGCTCCGCGGGGAGCCGCGGGTGCTACTGGTTGGCGTTCTCGCCGCGGTAGTACTCGAAGACCCAGCCGAACAGGCCCACGAGAATGACCGGCAGCGAGAAGTAGAGCAGCCACCAGCCGAAGACGACGCCCATGAAGGCCAGGGCGCCACCGATGGCCAGGGACAGCGGCTGCCAGCTGTGCGGGCTGAAGAAGCCCAGCTCACCGGCGTCGTCGGCGATCTCCGCGTCCTTGCGGTCCTGCGCCCCGGTGTCCACCCGGCGGGCGGTGAAGGCGAGGTAGAAGCCGATCATGATGCTCAGGCCGAAGGCGAGGAACAGCGCCGTCGTACCGACCGGCTCCTTCGACCACACGCCGTAGACGATGGCCATGGCCAGGATGAAGACGGCCAGCCAGATGAACATGCGCCCTTGGGTCTTCACTTCCCGGCCTCCTTGCCACCGGCCAGCGCCGTGTCACCCGCGGCGACGTGCTCGAGCTGGTCGAGCGCGGCGATGTCGGGGTGGTGCAGATCGAACGCCGGGGATTCGGAACGGATCCGCGGCAGGGTGAGGAAGTTGTGCCGCGGCGGCGGGCAGGACGTCGCCCACTCCAGCGAGCGGCCGTAGCCCCACGGGTCGTCCACCTCGATCTTCTCGCCGTACTTGGCGGTCTTCCAGACGTTGTAGAGGAACGGCAGGATCGACAGACCGAGCAGGAACGACGCGATGGTCGAGATGGTGTTCAGCGTGGTGAAGCCGTCGGCGGCGAGGTAGTCCGCGTAACGCCGCGGCATGCCCTCGGCACCCAGCCAGTGCTGGACGAGGAACGTGCCGTGGAAGCCGATGAACAGCGTCCAGAAGGTGATCTTGCCGAGCCGCTCGTCCAGCATCTTGCCGGTGAACTTCGGCCACCAGAAGTGGAAGCCGGCGAACATCGCGAACACCACGGTGCCGAACACCACGTAGTGGAAGTGCGCCACCACGAAGTACGAGTCCGAGACGTGGAAGTCCATCGGCGGCGACGCCAGGATCACCCCGGTCAGACCACCGAAGAGGAAGGTGACCAGGAAGCCGACCGTCCACAGCATCGGCGTCTCGAAACTCAGTGAGCCCTTCCACATGGTGCCGATCCAGTTGAAGAACTTCACACCGGTCGGGACCGCGATCAGGAAGGTCATGAAGGAGAAGAACGGCAGGAGTACACCGCCCGTGACGTACATGTGGTGCGCCCACACCGTCACCGACAGACCCGCGATGGAGATCGTCGCGCCGATCAGGCTGATGTAGCCGAACATCGGCTTGCGGCTGAAGACCGGGACGATCTCGGAGATGATGCCGAAGAACGGCAGGGCGATGATGTACACCTCTGGATGGCCGAAGAACCAGAAGAGGTGCTGCCAGAGCAACGCTCCGCCGTTGGCCGCGTCAAAGATGTGCGCCCCGAACTTCCGGTCCACCTCCAGGGCGAACAGCGCCGCCGCCAGGACCGGGAAGGCCATCAGCACGAGGATGCCGGTGAGCAGCACGTTCCAGGTGAAGATCGGCATCCGGAACATCGTCATGCCCGGAGCGCGCATGCAGATGATCGTGGTGATGAAGTTGACCGAGCCGAGGATGGTGCCGAAGCCGGAGAAGGCCAGACCCATGATCCACATGTCGGCGCCGATGCCCGGCGAGCGGACGGCGTCCGACAGCGGGGAGTAGGCGAACCAGCCGAAGTCGGCCGCACCCTGCGGGGTGAGGAAGCCGCCGACCGCGATCAGCGAGCCGAAGAGGTACAGCCAGTAGGCGAACATGTTCAGCCGCGGGAACGCCACGTCGGGCGCGCCGATCTGCAGCGGCATGATCCAGTTCGCGAATCCGGCGAACAGCGGCGTCGCGAACATCAGCAGCATGATCGTGCCGTGCATCGTGAACGCCTGGTTGAACTGCTCGTTCGACATGATCTGCGTGCCGGGACGGGCCAGTTCGGCGCGCATGAGCAGCGCCATCAGTCCGCCGATGCAGAAGAACGCGAACGACGTGACGAGGTAGAGCGTGCCGATCGTCTTGTGGTCGGTGGTCGTGAGCCACTTCACCACGACATTGCCGGGCTGCCGGCGGCGAACCGGCAGCTCGTCCTCGTACGAGGCTGGAGTGTCGGCACCCTGGGGATCGTTGAGGATGCTCATTCGGTGTTCGTCTCCGCATTCTTCTCGGCTGCCGTCTGCGGAATGCCGGACGGGATGTAGCCGGTCTGGCCCTGCTTCGCCAGGTCCTTGAGGTGGGCCCGGTAGCGCTCCGGAGAGACGACCTTGACGTTGAAGAGCATTCGCGCGTGGTCGACGCCGCAGAGCTCGGCGCACTTGCCGCGGAAGGTGCCCTCCTTGTTCGGCGTCACCTCGAAGACGTTGGTGTGGCCGGGGATGACGTCCTGCTTGAAGAGGAACGGCACGACCCAGAACGAGTGGATGACATCCCGGGAGGTCAGGATGAACTGGACCTTCTCGCCCTTCGGCAGCCACAGCGTCGGACCGGGGTCACCGGTCTGCGGGTTCCGCTCGCCCGGGGTGCCCGTCTCGTAGACGCCCTCGGCGCCGTTCGGGGCGGCCTCGAGCTCCCGGTCGGGAATGGACTGCAGATTCGCCGGGACCTTTGCGGGAGTGCGCGGGTTCCCGTCGACGTTCTCCACGTAGTTGAAGCCCCAGCTCCACTGGTAGCCCACCACGTTGATGAGGTGGGCCGGCTTCTTGGAGGTCTTCAGCAGCGCGCTCTCATCGCGGGCCGTGAAGTAGAAGAGCACCGCCACGATGATGATCGGGACCACCGTGTAGAGGGCCTCGATCGGCATGTTGTAGCGGGTCTGCGGAGGGATCTCCACCTTGGTCCTGCTGCGGCGGTGGAACATGACCGACCACAGAATCAAGCCCCACACCAGCACGCCCGTGGCGAGTGCTGCCGCCCAGGAGCCCTGCCACAGGGAAAGGATCCGCGGCGCCTCCTCCGTGACGGGGGTGGGCATTCCGAGGCGGGGGAAGTCCTTGTATGTGCAACCGGTGGCGGTCGCAAGGACCAGGCCCGCGGCCAGCGCCTGCGGCAGCTTCCGCCGCATCGGGCGCCGCGACGAGCGGTCGGAGCCGTTGGGACTCACGTAGCGCCTTCCCGAGAGTCTCGCCCGCGCGGCCGGTTGCGGCCGTCCTGGTCGGTCGCCGGCCCTGGCGCGGGCAGGGGTTTGGATGTTTATGCGGACCAAACCCTACTGGACGCTATTTGGGGTCGCGCGGGGAGGGTGCCCAACGCGGCGCGCCGCACCCCGAAGGGGTGGAACAGAGGACTCCGCGAGCCTTCTGACACGTCCTCGCCTCCCCTCCCACCTGCGGTGCGCCGGCCCCCGCGGACCGGTGTGCGCAGTGCCGCGCCCACCGGCCGGGCCCACCGTACAGCGGGGCCGCCCGGACCGGCCGCGCGTCCCCGGGCCCGGCCCCGCTCCCCGGACGAAGGATGCGGGGCACCCCGGCGCGTTAGCGTTTTCCCGTGGCCTATTTCGATTCGGCATCGTCCGCTCCGCTGCACCCCGTCGCCCGGCAGGCGCTGCTCGCCGCCCTCGACGAGGGGTGGGCCGACCCGGCCCGGCTGTACCGGGAGGGGCGGCGGGCCCGGATGCTGCTGGACGCGGCCCGGGAGGCCGCCGCCGAGGCCGTGGGCTGCCGGGCGGATGAGATCTCCTTCACGCCGTCCGGCACCCTGGCCGTGCACAGCGGGATCGCCGGTGCGCTGGCGGGCCGCCGGCGCACCGGGAACCACCTGGTGCTCTCCGCGGTCGAGCACTCCTCCGTGCTGCACGCCGCCACGGCCCACGAGGCGGGCGGCGGGGTGCTCACCGAGGTGGAGGTGGACCGCGCGGGCCGGGTGGACCTCGAAACCTACGCACGGGCCCTGCGGCCGGACACCGCGCTGGCCTGTCTGCAGTCGGCCAATCACGAGGTGGGCACCGAGCAGCCGGTCGCGGAGGTCGCACAGGCGTGCCAGGGGGCAGCCGTGCCGCTCCTGGTGGACGCGGCGCAGTCGCTGGGGTGGGGGCCGGTCGCGGGCGACTGGTCGCTGCTCACCGCAAGTGCCCACAAATGGGGCGGACCTGCCGGTGTCGGGCTGCTGGCGGTGCGGAAGGGTGTCCGGTTCGCTCCGCAAGGCCCGGCGGACGAACGGGAGTCGGGCCGCGCCCCGGGCTTCGAGAACATCCCGGCGGTGGTCGCGGCCGCGGCGTCGCTGCGGGCCGTGCAGCAGGAGGCGTCCACCGAGGCGGCCCGGCTGAGGTCCCTGGTCGACCGGATCCGGGCACGGGTGCCCCAGCTGGTGCCGGACGCCGAGGTGGTCGGCGATCCGCTGCGCCGACTGCCGCACCTGGTCACCTTCTCGTGTCTCTATGTCGACGGGGAGACGCTGCTGCACGAGCTGGACCGGGCGGGCTTCTCCGTGTCGTCCGGCTCCTCCTGTACCTCGAGCACGCTCACCCCGAGCCATGTGCTGCGGGCGATGGGGGTGCTCTCGGAGGGCAACGTCCGGGTGTCGCTGCCCGCCGGGACCCCGGAGGAGGAGGTGGAGCGCTTCCTCTCCGTCCTGCCGGAGACCGTGGGGGCGGTGCGGGAACGGCTGGGCGCGCCGCGGGGGCAGGGCGCGGGTGCGCCGCAAGGGCAGGGCGCGGGTGCGCCGCAAGGGCAGGGCGCGGGTGCGCCGCAAGGGCAGGGCGCGGGTGCGCCGCAAGGGCAGGGCGCGGGTGCGCCGACGGCCACCGCATCGGGTGCCGCCGCATCGGGTGCCGCAGCACCGCCTGCCACCACGCCGACTGCCACCGCACCGGCCGCCGACACTCCGGCCACCGCAGCACCGGCCGGAACCGCATCGTCCGGCACGCCATCGGCCGCGGCGGCGCCGGAGGGCTCGCCGGGAGGGGTCCCGGCGGACGCGCCGGAGAACGCACGGGCGGAGGAGGAGCCCGCCCTGACCGTCGACTCGCTCGGGAAACGCTGCCCGATCCCGGTGATCGAGCTGGCGAAGGTGATCGACGACGTGCCGGTGGGCTCGGTCCTGGCGGTGCTCTCGGACGACGAGGCGGCGCGGCTGGACATCCCGGCGTGGTGCGCGATGCGGGAGCAGGAGTACGTGGGGGAACGGGCGGCGGAGCACGGCACCGCCTATCTGATCCGCCGCCTCGGCTGAGCACGGCACCGCCTGTCCGGTCCGCCGCCTCGGCTGAGCCGTATGGAGCCCGGCGGCCGAACCACCCGTACCGGCGGAGCCGTCCGGTCCGGCGACCGGGCCGGACGGCTCCGGCGGCTGATCCGTCCGTCCGGCCACTGAGCCGTTCGGCCCCGCACCCGTACCGCCCCGCTCAGCTCGGCGGACGCAGGGCGCGCGGTCCACAGCACGACGGCCGGCCCCCGGTGCGTTCGGGGACCGGCCGTCGGTGCCGGGCCGGCTCAGGTGCGCCGGGCCGTCAGCTCAGGTGGGCCTGGACCTCGGCTGCCGCGTCCTGGCCGTAGGCCTTGGTGAAGCGGTCCATGAAGTGACCGCGCCGCAGCTCGTACTCCTGGGTGCCGAGCGTCTCGATGACCAGGGTCGCCAGCATGCAGCCGAGCTGGGCGGACCGCTCCAGGGAGAGGTCCCAGGACAGGCCCGCCAGGAAGCCGGCCCGGAAGGCGTCACCGACACCGGTCGGGTCGACCTTGGCGTCCTCCTCGGGACAGCCGACCTCGATGGGCTGCTCGCCCTGCCGCTCGATCCGGACGCCCTGCGCGCCGAGGGTCGTCACCCGGGTGCCGACCTTGGCCAGGATTTCGTCCCCGGTCCAGCCGGTCTTGGACTCGATCAGGGCCTTCTCGTACTGGTTGGTGAAGAGGTAGTCCGCACCCTCGACGAGCACCCGGATGTCGTCGCCGGACATGCGGGCCAGCTGCTGGGAGGGGTCCGCGGCGAACGGGATGCCGCGCGAGCGGCACTCCTCGGTGTGCCGGATCATGGCCTCGGGGTCGTCGGCTCCGACGAGCACCAGGTCCAGCCCGCCGACCCGGTCGGCGACCGGCTGCAGTTCGATGCTGCGGGCCTCGCTCATCGCGCCGGTGTAGAAGGACGCGATCTGGTTGTGGTCGGTGTCGGTGGTGCACACGAAGCGCGCGGTGTGCAGCACCTCGGAGATCCGGACGGCACTGGTGTCCACACCGTGGCGGTCGAGCCAGGCGCGGTACTCGGCGAAGTCGTTGCCCGCGGCGCCGACCAGTATCGGGCGGAGGCCGAGCAGCCCCATGCCGAAGCAGATGTTGGGGGCGACGCCGCCGCGGCGTACGTCGAGGGTGTCGACCAGGAAGGAGAGCGAGACCGTGTGCAGCTGGTCCGCGACCAGTTGCTCCGAGAAACGGCCCGGGAAGGTCATCAGGTGGTCGGTGGCGATGGAACCGGTGACAGCGATTCGCACAGCGGATCTGCTCCCGTGACGGTAAGAAGATGAGGGGACAGTCAACGCTACCCGTTGCGGCCCGCCTCTCCGACCCGGCAAATCTACCCGATAGTAGGTCTTTCTCCACCGCATTGCGGACGCATACGGTTTCGGATGTACGGGGTCCGCGACGAGGCGGCCCCCTCGGACCGGGAGTACACATGCCGAAGCAGCACGTAGAGACCGCTCCCCTGCCCCTCACCGCCGAGCCCGAGTCGCTCGCCGAGCTGCGCGGTGACTGCGCCCGGATGGCGCCCCACTGGGTGCCCCACCCGCACGCCTCGTCCGAGCCCGTCCCGCCGTCCCGGATCCACGGCGTCTCCGTACCGCCCGCCTACGCCCGGCTGCTGGACGGAATGTCCGAGTACGGGGACTGACGCACCACCGGTGCCGCGGGTCCTCCCCAGCCCTCCCCGCGGCACCGGGGAACCGGATGCCCCACTGCTCCGTCCAACCCGCGTCCCTCGGATGAGGGACTCGACATTCAACTGTCGAGCGGAGTCGAAGGAGCAAAAACGGTGAGCACCGAGAACACTCCCCCCGCGTCCGGCGACGAGCCCGTCACCGAGGGCGCCAAGGGGAGCTCCCCCACCGAGGGCACACCGGAGAACCGTGCTTCCGACAACCCGCGGCAGCGGCGTTCCACGCTGGTGGCCGTATCGGTCGCGGCAGCGGTGCTGCTGGCCGGCGGCGGCGGTGCGTACTGGGCCTCGACCGCCGGTGACGGCGGCGGGGACCAGGGCACTCCGGCCGCCGGTCAGGGTGACCCGCCCCCGCTGAAGCTGGACGGGTACGGGCAGAGCGCGAAGCACGAGGGCCCGGCGGGCATCGCGCCGGGCGAGCCGGACCCGTCCGGGAACGAATACCGCGCCGAGGGCCGGCTGCCCGAGGCACCCGGCTCGGCCCATGTGTACCGGGCGCAGGGCGAGGTGACGCGGGCGCAGGCCGAGAAGCTGGCCAAGGCGCTCGATGTGCCGGGCGCGCCGCGGCTCGACGCGGGCACCTGGAAGTTCGGCACCCCGGACACCGCGGGCCCGACGCTGGACATCAACTCCAAGGCGCCCGGCACCTGGACGTACGTGCGCTACGGAACCACGACCGACTGCGCGGAGCCCGGCCCGGAGGACGGCCCCGGCGACAAGAAGGGCGCCTCGCCCCGGTGCGCGGCGCCCGGTGAGGCCCCGGCTCCGAAGGACGACAAGGACAAGGGGTCCGGTCCGGTCTCCGAGGAGAAGGCGAAGAAGGCCGTCGGCCCGGCGCTGAAGGGCATCGGGCTGAGCGACGCCAAGCTGGATGCGAGCGAGACGGTCGGCGCGATGCGGATGGTGAACGCCGAGCCGAAGTTCGACGGTCTGCCGACGTACGGCTGGCAGACCGGCCTCCAGGTCGGCGCCGACGGGCAAGTGGTGGGCGGCAGCGGGCATCTGACGCGGATGACGAAGGGCGCCGACTACCCGGTGCTCAGCGCCCAGGAGGCGCTGAAGCGGCTGAACGCGATGGGCGGCGGCGGCAAGGTCGGCATCGCCGGCTGCGCATCGGCCGTTCCGCACGACGGCTCGATGGGCATCGAAGGCGGCGAGAAGCCCGGCGAGGAGAACTGCCCGCCGGCCGGCGGCAAGCGCCCGACGGACCGGGGTCCGCTGACGGTGCGCGACGCGACCTTCGGTCTGGCGATCCACTACGTGGACGGCAAGCAGGCGCTGGTGCCGTCCTGGATGTTCGAGGTGGAGCAGCCGGGCACGAAGACCCCGGACGACAGCTACACCGTGACCCACCCGGCGGTGCAGCCGAAGTACCTCGCCGGCTCCTCGTCCGATGACGGGCCGACGGCGAAGCCGGAGAAGCCCGGGAAGCCGGGCAAGGCCGGGAGCGGGACGCAGGCCGACATCGAGTCGTACAGCGCCGACGGCCGGACGCTGACCCTGAAGTTCTGGGGCGGGGTGTGCCACACCTACACGGCGTCGGTGAACACCTCGGACGGGTCGGTGCAGGCCGAGATCCGGGGCGAGGAGAAGAACCCCGGCGAGAAGTGCATCAAGATCGCGAAGCAGTACGAGAAGAAGGTGGAGCTCGACAAGCCGCTCGGTGAGCGGAAGGTCGTGGACGCCTCGGACGGCAAGACCGTGGCGAAGAAGTAGCGGCCGGGCGACGGGGTCCGGACGGCCGTTCCGGCCGCCGGCTCCGGCCCCTGCGGACGGCACACGAAGACGCCGAGGGCGGCGGACCTGGTGGTCCGCCGCCCTCGGCGTCTGTCGCGCGGGCCGCCCTGGGGCGGCCCGCGATGCTCAGTGGCCGACGATGCTCAGCGGCCCGCGATGCTCAGTTGAAGGAGTCGCCGCAGGCGCAGGAGCCGGTGGCGTTCGGGTTGTCGATCGTGAAGCCCTGCTTCTCGATGGTGTCGACGAAGTCGATGGAGGCGCCGCCCAGGTACGGGGCGCTCATCCGGTCGGTGACGACCTTGACGCCGCCGAAGTCCTTCACGACATCGCCGTCGAGCGAACGCTCGTCGAAGAAGAGCTGGTAGCGCAGGCCGGA
Source organism: Streptomyces sp. NPDC002055 (assembly GCF_040296705.1). Taxonomy (NCBI): domain Bacteria; kingdom Bacillati; phylum Actinomycetota; class Actinomycetes; order Kitasatosporales; family Streptomycetaceae; genus Streptomyces; species Streptomyces sp. NPDC002055. The sequence goes on along the minus strand of NZ_JBEOXS010000020.1, from coordinate 29,883 downwards.
GCAGCCACCGGGCTGGACGGCCACGCGCAGCGCGAGATCGTCGCGGCCTTCCTGCTCCAGCAGGGCCTTGACCTTGGCCGCGGCGGCGTCGGACAGGAGGATGCCGTCACTCGCGGTGGTCTTCTCGTCCTGAACGGACATCTGCTTCTCTCCCGGGTTCGTACGGACTGCTTGCCGTCGGCTGCAACCGACGGGGCCGCGGATTCATTCCGGGCCTGGCACGTTCTCTTCGCCTTCATGCTCGCACACAGCGGCGGCTCGGGGCACGGGCTGCCCGGTGGGGCTTCGCCCGAGGGGGCGGGCCGCGAGGGAGGGCCGTGGAGCGGTGTGCGACGGGGCCGGATCCTGCCGGGGCGCGGGAAGGGGCCGGTCGGGACGTGCGGGGCGGGTTCCCGCCCGGGCTCCCCCACGCCGATCCGGGGCCGATGGCCGGGGTCGCCCGGGAATGCGTCACATCGACGCGATGACCATCGTCAAACTGACACGAAGCAGTTATGATAGATAACGTCAATCAGACGAAAAGGCTTGTCTGCGGAACACAGAAAGGGTGCGTGCAGTGACCACGGCCCAAACGCTCGACGTCCAGCCGACGCCGCTTGCCCTCCTCCTGCTCGGCCGGGAGGCCGACCCGAAGAGCGAGCGCGGCGTGGAGTGCCCCGGCGACCTGCCCTCCCCGTCCGACCCGGACCTGGTGGAGCGGGCCCGTGCGGCCAAGGCGAAGCTCGGGGAGAAGGTCTTCGTGCTGGGTCACCACTACCAGCGCGACGAAGTGATCCAGTTCGCCGATGTCACCGGCGACTCCTTCAAGCTCGCGCGGGACGCCGCCGCCCGGCCACAGGCCGAGTACATCGTCTTCTGCGGCGTCCACTTCATGGCCGAGTCCGCGGACATCCTCACCACGGACGACCAGCAGGTCGTCCTCCCCGACCTGGCCGCGGGCTGCTCGATGGCCGACATGGCCACGGCCGAGCAGGTCGCCGAGTGCTGGGACGTGCTGGCCGAGGCGGGTGTGGCCGATGTGACGGTGCCCGTCTCGTACATGAACTCCTCCGCCGACATCAAGGCATTCACCGGCAAGCACGGCGGCACCATCTGCACCTCCTCGAACGCCAAGCGGGCGCTGGACTGGGCCTTCGAGCAGGGCGAGAAGGTCCTCTTCCTGCCCGACCAGCACCTGGGCCGCAACACCGCCGTCCGCGACATGGGCCTGTCGCTGGAGGACTGCGTCGTCTACAACCCGCACAAGCCGGGCGGCGGCGTGAGCACCGAGGAACTGCGCGCGGCGAAGATGATCCTGTGGCGCGGCCACTGCTCGGTGCACGGCCGCTTCTCGCTGGAGTCGGTACGGGACGTCCGTGAGCGCATACCGGGCGTGAACGTGCTGGTGCACCCCGAGTGCAAGCACGAGGTCGTCGCGGCCGCCGACTACGTCGGCTCCACGGAGTACATCATCAAGGCCCTGGAGGCGGCCCCGGCCGGCTCGAAGTGGGCGATCGGCACCGAGCTGAACCTGGTGCGCCGGCTGGCCAACCGGTTCGCGGACGAGGACAAGGAGATCGTCTTCCTCGACAAGACGGTCTGCTTCTGCTCGACGATGAACCGGATCGACCTGCCGCACCTGGTCTGGGCGCTGGAGTCGCTGGCCGAGGGCAATCTCGTGAACCGCATCCAGGTGGACCCGGAGACGGAGAAGTTCGCCAAGCTGGCGCTGGAGCGGATGCTGGCGCTGCCGTAGGCCGGCCCGTCGTGTGGGGCCACGGCAGCGCCGTCCGGGTGCTGCCGTGGCCCCACAGCCTGTCAGGGCGCGGTAGGACGGCGGAGCGGCGCGGTGACGCTCAGCCCGCCGTCCGCCACGCAGCTCACCGGCCGCCGACGCACTCCGCGGCGCCGCCGGGGAGGGGCTTCGGCCACCAGCGCCGGCCGGCGTCCGGAGCCGGGGAGGCCGCCGGGACGCCCGTCACCAGGCGACGGGCAGGGCCTCGACTCCGTACACGATGGCTCCGTCCCGCATCTGCACGTCCTTCGCCGGAATCGCGAGGCGCAGCCCGGGCAGCCTTTCGAGCAGCACGCCGTAGCCGATCCTCATCTCGCTGCGCGCCAGTTGCTGGGCGACGCACTGATGGACGCCGAATCCGAAGGCGAGGCTGCCGGAGGGCCGGCGGGTGATGTCGAAGGCGTCGGGATCGGCGAAGCGTTCGGGGTCGCGGTTCGCGGCCGGCAGCGACACCGTCACCGTCTGCCCCTTCCGCACCACGTGCCCGGCCAGCTCGACGTCCTCCAGCGCTCCGCGGGAGATCCCGAACTGGATGACGGTCAGATACCGGAGGAGTTCCTCGACGGCACCGTCCATCAGCTCGGGGCGTGCGCGCAGGGCCCGCAGCTGCTCGGGATGGGTCAGCAGGGTGTAGGTCCCCAGGGACAGCATGTTCGCGGTGGTCTCGTGCCCGGCGGTGAACAGCTGGAACGCGACGCTGGTCAGCTCCGCGTCGGTCAGCTCACCGGACTCGACCAGCCCGCCGAGCAAGTCGTCCGTGGGGTCCTTCCGCTTCCGGGACACGATGTCGGCGAGGAACTCGAAGATGATCCGGTAGCACTCCTTGACCTCTGCGGCGGAGGAGTCGATACGGAGCATCCGCTCGGACACGGGCTGAATGCTCCGCCAGTCCTCGTACGGAATCCCGAGGAGGTCGCAGATCACCCGGGAGGGGAGGGCGAGGGCGAAGCCGGTGACCAGATCGGCGGGGCCGGACGGAGTGGTCTCCTGCATCCGGTCGATCAGCTCGTGCGCGGTGGCGGCGATCCCGGCTTCCAGCTCCCGCATGCGCCGCACACTGAGCTCGCCGGTCAGCAGCCTGCGGTACTTGGTGTGGTCCGGCGGATCCATCCCGACGAACATTCCGGGCACATCCTCCTCGGGAGGCTGGCCGTCGCCCAGGACCTCGTGCACGGCCGAGTGCCGCAGTTCGGGTCGTGAGCTGAAGCGGGGATCCGTCAGCACCGTCCGGGCCAGGCCGTGACCGGTGACCATCCAGCCGATGTGGCCGTCCGCGTAGGTGAGGGGGGTGATGGGGCACTGCTCGCGCAGTTCGGCCAGGCGGGGAGGCGGGTCGAGAACCCTCTCGCGCCGGGTCGGGATTCTCATCGGTGCAAGGTCTTCCGCTGTCATGTTCGCTCTTCCTGAGATGTCCGGGACGGTGCTCGGCGCGTCGGCGTGTTACGGCGCGACGGTGACAGCGGTCTTCAGGATCTCCTCGGTTCGCCGCATCAGCTCGGAGCGCTGTTCCGCGGTGAGAGAACCCCCGGGTGAAATGATCTCCACGCTCAGCCTGCCGTCGCACGAGGAGAGGACGAAGAGCCGAAGCCCCGGCATGGTCGTGGTGGTGAAGCCACGGAAGTCGGTGACCCGCAGGCCCTCCGGCGTGACGAACGACGGAATCGACCCGAAATTGGACACCACCAGGTCCACGGTGCGCGGTTCGGAGGCTGCGAACTGCCCTGCTTCGAGAATCGCCCGTTCCGCCTCGCCCCCGGCGATCGCCGCGTCCAGACGGGCCTTGATGGCGAGGCCGACCGCCCTCGGGTCGGCATCCTCGGGCACCTCGACCTCGGTCTCGATGCCGCTCACGAAGACCGTCGACTCGTCGACGGTCACGGCCGGCCGGACTCGATGACGCAGGTCCACCGGGCATCCGCACACCATGGACCGCGCTCCGCCGTCACCGCCGAGCTCCTCCCTGAGCGCGACCGTCGCCACGCCGGCGACGAACGCATGAACGGAGAGCCCCTGTGCGCGCAGACCGCCGACCAGCTCGGCCGTGGCGTCCTCGTCGAGCCGGATGCGGTCCGGGACCACCACGAGGTGCTCCGGAGACGGAGTGGTGGCCAGCACCTGGCGCAGGGCGGCCCGGTCCACGGCCGGCTCGGCGGCGCTCGCCGCTCCGCGCTCGCGCAGCAGGTGCTCGGCCGAGGCGGGAAGAGCGTCCACCGCGGCCGTCTCCGGTATCTCACCGCGCACCAGGGCCGTGTAGTGCCGCAGCAGCCGTTCGAGCAGCGTGATGCCGCCGCGGCCGTCCGTCATGCTGTGATGGACGACGAGTACGAGGTGACTGCGCTCGTCGCCCCTGACCAGAACGAAGCGGCAGAGCGATCGTGACGAATCCAGCGGTCGGCGCATCTCGTCGAGATATTCCGCTTCACCGCCCTCACGGACCACCGTCTCGACGGCCTGTTTGCCGGCGGTGTCGAAAAAGAATCCCCGTTCATCCCTGCCGAGATACCCGCGCAGCAAGGGGCGGCTGTCGCACAGCGCCTCGAAGGACTGGATCAGCAGCCCGGAATCGATTGCTCCATCACATGTGACCGAATACGAACCCGACCAGTCGACGAATGCGTGGTAGGCCTCGCTCGGGTCCAGATAACGCCGTTCCGACATCTGTCACTCATCTCGCACGGACCGAGCCGGAAGACGGCTACGAGTCATTTCATCCATCGGCCGCCAGTATTCACGAGCACCCGCGGCACGTCTTCCGCCGAAGGGCCGAATGCCGATACCTGGACGATCGACCAGGACAGGAACCGGGCACCCCGGCTCAGGTGCAGACCGGTTCCTCGGTACGCCGGAAGGGCAGGGCGACGGAGGAGGCTATGAGCTGCGCTCTCGTACTCAGTCCCGCTTTGGCCAGAACATTCGATACATGAAACTTGACGGTCTTCTCACTGACCGACAGATCCGCGGCAATCGCCTTGTTGGACAGCCCCCGGCAGATGAGCCGGACGACGTCCTGCTCACGTTCCGTCAGCCGCCCGGAGACCGGCAGATCGCCCCCGAACTGCGTGGAGCGGGAGCGGATGGCTTGTAAGAGCAGCCCGGTCAAGGCGCGTGAGGCGAACCCGTCGCCGACGGCCGCCGCCCGTACGGCGTGGATGAGGTCGTCGTGGGGAGCGTCCCGATGAACCATGCCGCACACATTCGCCCGGGCCAGGGAGACCAGTTCTTCCGAGGCCCGGCCCGTGATCCCGTGAATGACGGTGGCCGGGGCGAACCCGCCCCGCGCCCTGCCGATGCCACGGACCAGGCCCGAGAAGCCCGCTTCGAGCAGCACCACGTCGACCGGCCCCTCATCGAGCCGCTGCAGACATTCCTCGGCATTCGCGACATCAGCCACCACCGAAATGGATGGGTCTCTGTCGAGGATCATTCTCAGCCCGAATCTTGCGTGCTGATTCCCGTCACAGATGACGACACTGACCGGCATCTTGTCACAGAATCGAGCCACACAAACCCCCTAGGTCAACCGTGAGTCGGTCGCGAGAAAAAGGGGATGCCGAATGCGCACTCCGCGCCGGCGCTCCGGCGCAGCACGGCGCACGACATATGCGCACATGCCTCACTGAAGCGAAAAAACCTACTGTCCCCGTAATCCTCGACGCCGAGCCGAGATCCTAGATCACATTAGCGAGCGGATTCGGCCGGCACAAGGGATTTCAGGAATGCTCCAATCGGCAACAGTTAAAAACTGAACAAGATGGAGAACCCCATCACGGCGCCGTGGGCGACGAGTTCGGCGTCCCCCTCCATGGCACGGGTCACGGGGTGATCGTGATGGCCTCGCACGGGCAGTTCAGGGCGGCGGCCTCCACCTCGGCGGACCGTTCCTCTCCGGGAGCGGAATCGAGCAGCAGGACCGTTCCGTCGCCTCTCCGCTGGTCGAAGACCGCCGGTGCGGTGAGGGCACACATCCCCGACCCGCAGCAGCGTTCGGGGTCGACAGCGACGTTCACGCACGGCCTCCCCGGCCGGGTGCGGGCAGTGCCGTCATCGGCATCCGGTTCGGGTTGACGGTGGCCCAGGGCATCTCCCGTACCTTCGTGCCGGGGGACAGGACCAGCTGCCAGCGGCGTACCACCACCGCCAGTACCGCGTGCATCATGGCCCAGGCGAACTGCTCTCCGATGCAGTGCCGGGGACCGGCGCCGAACGGCGTGTACGCGCCCTTCGGCAGGGAGGCGGCCGGGCGGTCGAGCCAGCGGTCCGGGTCGAACCGCAGCGGGTCGTTGAACAGGTCCGGATCACGGTGCACGGCGTACGGGCTGTAGAACAGCTCCGTACCGGCCTTCACCCGGCCGCCGCCGAGCGGGAAGTCCCGTACCGCGCGCCGGGAGATCACCAGGATCGGCTGGCGAACCCGCATGACCTCCTGCAACACCTGTCGGCAGTACGGCAACCGCCCGGCGTCGGCCATCTCGAAGTCACGGTCGCCCATCACCTCCCGCACCTCTTCGCGCACCTTCCGCTCGATGTCGGGATGGCGTGCGAGTTCGTAGAACATCCAGGCCATCGCGGTCGCCGCCGTCTCCGAGCCGGCCATCGTGACCGAGACGATCTGGTTGCAGACCTCCTCGTCGGTCATCGGCAGGCCCGTCTCCTCGTCCCGCGCCTCGAGGAGCATGGAGAGCATGTCCGACCGGTCCCCGCCCCCGGTGCTGCTCCGGTACGCCAGCATCACCCGGCTGATCGCCTCGCGCAGACCGGTGAACGCCCGGTCGAAACGGCGGTTCATGGGCAGCGGAAGCTTCTCCAGAAGGTCCCCCGGCGAGACCGTGCGCCACATGATGGCTTCGAGCACCACCGGCAGCAGTTGCGCCAGCTCCTCGTGCGCCGCCCGGCCCACCGCCGAGCCGAACATGGTGGCGGCCAGGATGTTGAAGGTGATGTCGCGCATCGCCTTGTCGACGGGGATGCACTCGCCCGGACGCCACGAGCCGGACCTCTCGGCCGTGACCTCGTGCATGACCTTCGCGTAGCGGGCGATCTGCTCGCGGTGGAACGACGGTTTGATCATGGCCTGTTGGCGACGGTGCTCATCCCCGTGGGCATGGATGACGCCGTTGCCCGTGAGCGGCCGCACCTTGTCGTAGAACCTCCCCTTGTCCAGCAGGTCCTTGCGGTCGGTCAGAACCGACTGGATCAGGGCGGGAGAGGTGACGAACAGCGACGGCATGGGCCCCAGGTCCACCCGGACCAGATCGCCGTGGTGCCGCAGCGACTGCAGGAACCCCAGCGGATCCCGCATCAGCGACAGGGCGTGGCCGGCCCCCGGGAGCCGGCCGGGAGCCGTCGCGTACGTGATCGTCATGTGCCCACCGCCGCGGGGAGCGCCGACGGCCGGTCCTGCTCCGCCGGGGAGCGCAGTGTCCAGTACCCCCGGTCGCTGAACTCGGTGCGGTCGGCGTGCAGGGTCATGACTCCGGAGCGCACGCCGTTCCATCGGTGGCCGGAGCCGTTGTACCGGGAAGTGAGGTACGACCACTGCAGGTTGCCGGCCATCATGTGCCACAGCGCGTCGAGGTAGGCCCGGATATCCGGCCTCGCGCCCAGCTCGCTCGCCTCGATGGCGGCCCTCGCCGCCATGAAGTCCGCGCGCTTTCCATCGATCAGCGCGAAGAGCCGGTCCGTCGCCTCCTGGAGTTCCAGGCCTTCGCTGAGGTGCAGCACGGCGAGCGCGTTGACGTAGTCGTCCATCATCGCCTCGGCCCGGAACGAGAACAGGTCGTTGGTGAGCATGATGTGCACCAGGGCCGTGTCGATGATGTCGCGCAGCTCCTGGTGCGCGGTCAGGTCATCGGTGAGGTCGATGCCCAGCCCGTACTCACCGAGGACGAAGTACATGCCCATGCCGACGCTGTCCCGGCGCACGGTGAGGTAGGTCTCGTAGTCGAAGACCCGGTCGTCGCTGCGGGAGGTGATCTCCGAGACACAGCCGGAGAGGAACTTGTGGACCTCCGTCATGAAACGGCTCCACAGCTCCGGCGAGGTGTCGGCGCACATCTCCTTCCAGAGACCCTGCAGCACGCTCCCCCACGCGAAGTCCGCGCCCTCGGCCTGATCGCTGAGGATGCCGGCGATCCGGGTGAAGAGCTCCTTCGCGGCCTCGGGGTCCTTCCCGATCTTCGTCCGGTCGACCATGGCGTTGTCGAAGACGGACAGGTACTCGGTGTACTTGCACAGGAGCCGCAACCTGTCGTCCCGCGCCGTGGGCAGGACATGGCAGGTCCACAGCGAGGCGGTCTCCTCGAGCAGGAGCGCCATCTCCCGGGAGCCGTCCAGGGCGAACCCCATGCTCTCGCGCACCCAGGCGTCCGACTCCGCGCGGATGTCCTCGGTCAGCGGGTGGGAGCGGGCGGGGAGCAGGTAGGGGAACTCCGGGAGATAGATGCGGGTGCCGGGCGCGAACGGCGCCGGGATCTTGGACATGCCCACTCCTTCAGCAGGTGCGATTCAGTGATGCCGTCGCCAGCTGTTCCAGCTCGGTCAGCGCGGATTCATGGACGGCAGCCGTCCGCAGCCGGGCGACCCCCTCGGCGTACCGGTCACTGATCATCCGTTCGACGACCGCGGGAGCACCGGTGCTCGCCACGAGGTCGCGCAGCTCGGCGACCTCCTCGTCCCCGATCCAGGAGGCACCGTAGAGATCGCGGAGCCGGGCGCTCTGGTCCTCCCCGGCCAGCTCACGAGCGACGGCGATCAGCGCTGTCGGCTTGCCCTGCCGGGCGTCGTCCGCAGCGTTCTTGCCCGACTGTTCGGGGGAGCCCAGGAATCCGACGAGGTCGTCCCGGAGCTGAAACGCTTCGCCGACCCGGAGGCCGAAGTAGTCGTACGCCGCGAGCACCGCCTCGTCGGCTCCGGCGAGGGCTCCGCCGATCTGCAGCGGGTAACGGACGGTATAGCTCGCCGTCTTGTGACGGACGATCTTCAGCGCGTCCTGGAGCGCCCCGCCTCGGGCCTCGCCGACCAGGTCGAGGAACTCGCCGTAGACCGCCGAGCTGCGCAGCCGGGCGAAGAGCGCCCTCGCCGGCTTGCTGCGCTGCACGAGGGGGCTGTCGTGAAAGATCTCCTCGGACCACACCAGGCAGGCGTCCCCGGCGAGCAGCGCGCTGCTGAGCCCGAAGTGCCCGCTGTCGCCGCGCCAGCCCGCCGACCGGTGACGCCTGCTCATCGCCACGTGCATCGTGGGCCGGCCGCGCCGCAGGTCGCTCCGGTCGATGAGGTCGTCGTGGATCAGAGCCGCCGTGTGGAAGAGTTCGAGCGCGGCGGCGGCCGCCACGACGCCCGGGTCGTCGGGTGCTCCGCCCGCCCCTCGCCAGCCCCAGTAGCAGAACAGCGGACGGATCCGCTTGCCCCCGCGAAGCGCGAATTCCCGCAGCTCCGCCAGGGCTTCCCTGGTCTCCTGGTCCGGCTCGGCCTCGATCCGTTCCTGGAGGAACGCGTCGAGGAACGCGTCCACCCGCGCTCTGAGCGGCAGGTGATCAGTCGTCAGGTCGTCGAGAACGCTCACTTCTTCCGCCTCACGACCTTCATCGGAAGCGGCCCGGGCACCAGCGCCCCCATGGCGACCGGCCGCACCGGCTCGCCGGAGACCGGCTGCACGGTCCACTGCTGGGCGAGTGTGGCGAGCACGGTCTGGGTCTCGAACCAGGAGAAGGACTCACCGATGCAGTTGCGGACGCCCGCGCCGAAGGGCATGAAGGCGCTGCGCGGCACTCCCTTCGCCCGCTCCGGGAGCCAGCGGTCCGGGTCGAACGCCTCGGGGTTGTCGTAGAGCTTCGGGTCGTGGTGCACCGCGTAGATGGAGTAGAGCACCTCGGTGCCGGCCGGGATGCGGTGCCCGCCGAGCTCGACGTCCCGCACGCATTTGCGGCCCAGTGCCCAGACCGGCGGGTAGAGGCGCAGCGCCTCCTGGATCACCCGGCGGGTGTAGTCGAGCTCCCGGAGGTCGTCCGCGGCCACGGGGCGGTCCCCCACGACCCGGTCGACCTCGTCCTGCATCCTGCGCTGGACTTCCGGGTGCCGGCCCAGCAGCATGCAGCTCCAGCTCATGGCGCTGGGAGTGGTCTCCGACCCCGCGGTGAGCAGGGTCATGAACTCGTCCTGGATCTGCTTGTCGGTCATCGACGTGTTGCCCTCGTCCCGTGCGGTGAACAGGAGGGTCATCAGGTCGTCGTTGTCCTGGAGGTTTCCGCGGGAGCGGTAGTCCGCGATGATGCGCCGGCCCATGGAGTAGAGCCGGGCGATGGCGCTGTGGAACTCCCGGCTGGTCCTGGTGGGCAGGCGGTCGAGGAGGGCCGGAGGTATCGCCGCGCGCTTCTCGACGCCGGAGATCACGACCGGCATCGACTTGTAGACCTCGGCGACGTCCTGCTCCACCATGTCGGTGGAGAACAGCGCCTTGATGACGATCCGCACGGCCAGCTCGTAGAACATGTCGTACATGGCCACCCGCTGGCCGTCCCGCCAGCCGTCGAAGACGTCGGAGGCGGACTCACGCATCACGTCGACGTACGAGGCGATCCGGCTGTGGTGGAAGGCGGGCTGCATGAGGAGGCGCTGCCGGCGGTGGAAATCCCCCTCGGAGAGCAGGATTCCGTTGCCGAGCAGCGGACGGGCCTGGTCGAACTGCATTCCCTTCTCGAAGGCCTTCGCCTTGCGGACGAGAATGTCGTACAGCATGTCGTGGTCACTGACGACATAGGCCTGCTTGGTGCCGAGCCAGATCCGGACCAGCCCGCCCTGCTCGCTCACGGACTGGAAGAACTTGAGGGGGTTCCGGAACATCCGCACCGCATGGCCTGCGAGCGGAACCCTCCCGGGCATGGGGGGAACGGATGTAACGGCAGGGGCGAGAGCCATCGTCTTCCTTCGTGGGGGGGGGTGGTCGCTGCGCGTCGGATGCGCCGTGCGGAAGGGCACCGGGATGCCGCGCCGGTCAGCTCCAGACGACCGGGAGGGCGGCGAGTCCGCGGAACACGAAGCCGCCCGGCAGGTGACGGGGCTCGAACCCGTCCTCCAGCCGCAGCCGGGGCAGCATCTCGGCGAGCGTCTCCAGGGCGATACGGCTCTCCAGCCGGGCCAGCGACGCACCGACACAGAAGTGAATGCCGTAGCCGAAGCCGAGGTGCCGGGGCGGTCCCTGACGGTCGAGGCGGAAGGTGTCGGGATCCTCGACCCACTCCGGATCACGCCCGGCGGCAGCGAACATCACCCGCATCCGCGCGCCCTCCGGGAGGTCGGTCGCCCCCACGGTCGTCGCCTCGGTCGCGACCCGGGGCGCGCCCTGGACGGACGAGTCGAAACGGAGCCCCTCCTCCACCGCGGCGGCCACGAGCCCACGGTCCTCGATCACCGACTCCCACAGCTGCCGGTCGCCGAGAAGGTGGGACATGGTGTTCGCGATCAGGTTGGTCGTCGTCTCATGCCCTGCCGCGATCATGACGCGGAGCGCGACCACCGCGTCCTCGTCCTCGCACACCGGGTTCTCCTCGTCCGCGGCGTTGACCAGAGCGGTGAGGAGGTCGTCGGCCGGCTCACGGCGGCGGTCCCGGAGCAGCCCGAGGACGTACTGCTCGTAGGCGACGACACTGTTCGCGCAGTGCAGCTGCTGCTCGGGGGGCATCGGCACCACCTGGAGCGCCAGCCACTCGTTGTTCCAGGCCTTGACCTGGTCGCGGTCCTCCGGCGGGATGCCGATGATGTCGCAGATCACCGTCATCGGCAGCGGGTACGCGAACTCCTGGAGCAGGTCCGCGCGGCCCGCCGCGGAGAACCCCTCCACGAGCCGCCGGGCGGTGCGCCGGATCGACGGCTCCAGTGTGCGCAGGGTCCGCGGCGAGAAGTATTCGCCGATGAGGGTGCGGAACCGGGTGTGCTCCGGCGGGTCCACGTTGTAGAGCGCGACCCGGAAGAACAGCGAACCGTCCAGGACCGCCTGCGCCTCGGGGCTGAACGGGTAGGAACCGTCCAGGTTGTAGCGGCTGGTGAACCGCTCGTGGTCCCGCTGGACCTGTTCGATCTCCGCCTTCCCCGTGACGATCCATTCGTCGAGGTCGGCGTGATGTGCGACGGGGTTCGTCCCGCGCGTTGCGGCGAAGGCCGCGTGCGGGCATTCGATGAAGCTCTCGGCCTGCGGATCGAAGAGCTTCTCCACAGGTATTTCGGACGACACCGGGTTCGTTGTCGACATGCTCGGTTTCCTGCCCCCCACCAGTTTCCTTCGACGCCACCGGCACGAGGGCTGAACCACTCGTACGTACCGGCGTCCAGCATCGTCCGAACCGGGCCCGGTGTCTTCGGTCGGGAGACCAGGGTCCCGGTGCCGGACCGAAGTCGTGGGAGGAGGGTGAACCTGGCCCTTGGCCGGGCGGCCCGAACGCGGGATGCCGCGGCGGGCGGGATGCCGCGGTGACGGGTCCCCGGGTGCGGAAAAGGCCGGGGACCCGGCTATCGGTGACCGAGGACGTTGACCACGCGGCCGTTCGGGTCCCGGACGAAGAACCGGCGGACCCCCCACTCCTCGTCCCGCAGCATATGGACGATCTCCGCGCCGCTGCCCACCACGGCCGCGTACACCGCGTCCACGTCGTCCACCTCCACGCTCATGTCGGGTACGACGGGTGCTGTCCGGTCCTCTCCCATGAAGGTCACCTGGGCGGTGGGGTTGGTGGGAGATGCGAGCGTCATGACCCAGCCCAGGTTCATGACCTCCTCGAAGCCCAGCAGGCCGTAGAAGTCCCGGCTCTCCCCCAGGGCCTCGGACCGGATATCGGGCACGACTCGGCGAACTGACATCGGCGTCTCCTACGGCGTGAGGGGCGGCCAGGGTGAGGGGCGGCGTCGGCCCGATCCTGCCACCGGGGTCCGACAACGGTGGGGAGTACGCGCGGCTCGGTCCACACCCGAGGTCCCCCGTCGGCGGACGCTACGAAGCGAGGAGCGTCTCGGCGAGCCAGGCGAGGCCGCCGACCACTGCCCCGTAGACGGGAATGGCGATGAGGGGCCACGGCACGGGCCGGGGGACGAGCACTTTGGCGTGAAAGGCCAGATCGCGGTACTCGGCCATGCCCTCGGTGCCGGGCAGGACCATGAACCTCGGGCGCACGGTGCAGAAGAGCAGCCAGTCGATGACCAGCAGGTCGAACAGGACGAGCGCGAGGAAGCCGGTGACGCCCAGGACGAACGGCGGCCAGAAGCCGAGCGCGCCGTCCGTGCGGGCTTGGAGTTCGAGCACACCGGCCACCGGGACACCGACGAAGACCAGGAGGTTCAGCACGCCGGCCACCGCCGCGGTCCGCTTGCCGCGAGCGCTCTGCTCGCCGTACCGCTCCTGGATCGCGGGCGGATAGTCGGAGAGCAACGCGTCCCGGGCGACCAGCAGGGAGCCGAGGATCACCACGGTGGCCAGCCCTGTCAGGACGGCTGCGTAACTCAGGCTGACACGCGCTATTTCCGACCATTCCATGATCACTGAACCTACTCGGCGCCGACGAAGAGTGCGCAAGTAGCTTTTCGGCACAGTTGGGTCGACTGATGGCACGCTCCCCGGCTCAGGCGGGCGAGGAGGACGGCTGGGTGCCGGGCGCGGGCGCCACGGCGTCAACGGGACCTACGGGACCCGCGGGCCGCAGGGCGCACTCGGCCCAGACCGTCTTGCCGATCCCCGGAGAACGGTCGTGACTGCCCCAGGCGCCGGCGAGCGCGTCAATGAGGAACAGACCGCGGCCGGACTCCTCGTCCTCGGACGCCTTGTGGAGGGTGGGGTGTTCGGTGCCGGCGTCGGAGACCTCGATCCGCAGCGTTGCCGTTCCTCCGGCGCAGAGACGCTCGTGGCGCGGGTCGGTGTGGTCACACAGAAGCTTGCTGACGTCGGTCTCCATGGACAGCGTGGAAGAGGTGAAGCAGCACCTCGTGGCTTTCAACGCACTCTGCGCGGCGGGGCTCAGTCCCGTAGGTCACGCGACATGATGGCCGAGTTGCTGACCGAGCTGTAGCGAAGGGTGAGAGAGATGGTGGACACCCAGTCCCACACGCGGGCACCCCACACCTGGCGGAAGTCCAGCCACAGCGGAGGAGAGGGCGACTGCGTCGAGGTCGCCGGAGCGGGTGGAGGAGTCACCCATGTGCGCGACTCCAAGCATCGCGAAGGACCCGTGCTGACGTTCTCCGGTGATGCTTGGCGGGCCTTCGTGGCCGGCCTGGAGGCAGGCGAATTCAGGGAGTCCATGTGAGAACCTCAGCAACGGCGGAGCCTGATGCCCCACAAGCGGCATGGCGGAAGAGCAGCTTCAGCGGTGGCAACAACAACTGCGTCGAGTGGGCCCGTGCTGCCGGTGGGGGCTGCTATGTCCGCGACTCCAAGAACCCGGCCGGCCCCGCACTGCTGGTGACGGCCGAGGCGTGGTCGTCGTTCGTCACCGCTGTGAGCGCGGGTGAGTTCGTCGGACCGGAAGCGGACGTAACGGCTGCCCACCGCCCCGGCTACTGAGCGAAAACGCCGATGACGCCCTCTCCCCTGTCCGGGGACGGGCGCCATCGGCGTTGCGAAACGGGCGGCATGGGCATTTCACCCCGGCCGATTCCGTCTCGCGCTCGGTCGCGGGCTCGTCGGTCCGGCCTGGCCCCGTGCCCCGCTTCGCCGCCTTCTTCTTGGCGCGGCGCCCCTTCTCCCCCATGACCTCGGACCGGATACCGGGCACGACTCGGCGATCGGCTGCGGTGCCCACTCCGAGCCACTTCCCGACCTGGGGCCAACTGATTGCACGCTCCCGGATCAGGCGGACGAGCAGGGTTACTGGGGACCGAGCGCGGACGCCACAGCGTCTACGGGCCGCAGGACGCACTCCGCCCACACCGTCTTTCCGATCCCCGGGGAACGGTCGTGGCTGCCCCAGGCGGTGGCCAGGGCATCGATGAGGAACAAGCCTCGGCCCGACTCCTCGCCCTCGGACGCCTTGTGGAGGTTGGGGTGTTCGGTGCCTGCGTCGGAGACCTCGATCCGCAGCGTTGCCGATCCTCCGACGCGTAGAACTTCATGGCGGAGGGGGGTGGAGCCCGCGTCGTTGCGGTCGTCCGACTGCCGGTCGGACGACGCAAGAGCACTGCGCCCATCATTAGTGACGAGCACCGCGATCCGGACCCGGAACTCCCTTCCCGGCACGTGCCCGTGGGCGACCGCGTTGGCGGCCAGCTCACCGACGAGCAGCGCGGCCGTGTCGGCCCCATAGCCCCAGCCCTCCAGGCGCCCTACAACGAGTCGGCGGGCGAGTCTGGCGCCCTTGGGGGACGAGGTGAAGGACATGCCGAACTCGTGTGCTCGGAAGCTCTGTTGCGTATCAGCAGTAGTGGCAGTTGTGTTTGAGCGGGCCATCGACAACTCCTGTGTCCCCTCCGTGCGGGCAGCACGACGTAAGGCGATGCGGCTACCGCTTCGACCTCATCGCGTCACCAACAGTGTTCACACAGTGACGGGCGCCGTGCAACGTTTACTGAGGAAACGCATCCCAAAGAGGGGCGCGTTGTACCGCCGCGCACAGACCCAGCAGAATGACCCAGAGTCACCGAAGGGGTACTGCATGGCTGCGTCGTCCTATCCGCCTTCCACCGTGCTGGGTCGCCAACTGGGCGGTGAGCTCAGGACATTGCGCGAGCAGAAGGGGTTGTCCACTGCAGACGTGGCCGCAGCTCTGGAGTGCACGAAGGGCAAGGTCTCCCGCATCGAGAACGGCAGGGTTCCACTGCGCAACCCAGACCTGGTCGCCATGCTTCGGATGTACGGAGCGGACGAGTCGACATCGGAACGCCTCGGGTCGCTTGCCCGGACCGCGAACCGTCGGCGCCGTGCAGGCTGGTGGAACGAGTACGGCACTCTTCTCGCCGATACATACCGCGACTTCATCGCCATGGAAGCCGAGGCATCGCTCGTCCGCACCTTCCAGAGCCAGACGGTCCCCGCTCTTCTGCAGACTGCCGAGTACGCTCAAGCACTCGCAGTGGCCAGCCGCTGGTGGAAGCGTCCGGAAGAGATCGAGCAGTTCGTAGCGGTGCGCATCAAACGGCAGTTGCGACTGACCTCCGAGGAGCCTCTGCGAGTATGGGCCGTCATCGCGGAAGGCGCCCTACGGCAACACGTGGGCGGCCCTCATGTGATGCGGGCGCAGCTCGAACACATCACGCATTGGGCTCAACAGGAGCACGTCACCGTGCAAGTAGTGCCCTTCCGTACCGGAGCACACGCCAGCATGGGCGGGCCGTACGTGCTTCTCTCCTTCCCTGATGACGGCTCCCTGGACGTGGCGCTGTTGGACAATCCGTCGGGGTCCATCTGGTTGGAGAAGGCCGAGGATGTTGCCGTGTACCGGACGCTCTGGGACGACGTACGAACAAGTGCGCTGTCCCCAGCGGATTCGGTGCAGTTGATCAACTCAATCAAGGAGCACCTTCAATGACCCAGGGGATAGCCGCCACCCACGGCACGTCACACGCGGTATGGCGTAAGAGCAGCTTCAGCGGGGGCAACAACGAGTGTGTCGAGGTCGCCATTGGCGTTCAGGGGACCGTTCCGGTCCGTGACTCCAAGAATCCGGACGGAGCAGTCCTGACGTTCACGGAGGCCGCGTGGAAGGCTTTCGTTACGGGTGTATCCGCAGGAGAGTTTGAACGAACGTCCCAACCGATTGCCGACTGAGCCGCGACGGAGGTCGGGAAGATGACATACAGGCTGCCACCCCCGAAGAAGCCATCCGACTGGCGAAAGTCCAGCTACAGCGGAGGGATGGGCGACTGCGTAGAGATCGCCGGAACCGCCACTGGGACTGCCTACGTGCGGGACTCCAAAGACCGTGAAGGTCCGGTCCTCACCTTCTCGGGAGATGCGTGGCGGGCCTTCATAGCCGACGTCTCGGCAGGAGAGTTCCCCTTCTAGGAAGCCCTGTTCACCTGCGCGGGTGAACACCGCGGCGCCCGCCCCCTGTTCGGGGACGGGCGCCGTTTTCCGGTGCGGCAGGAGTGTTTACACCCCGGCCGGTTCCGCCTCGCGCTCGGGCGTGGGCTCGTCGGCCTGGTCCGGCCCCGTGCCCCGCTTCGCCGCCTTCTTCTTGGCGCGGCGCTCCTTGCGCAGCTCGACCATCGCGTACAGCGTCGGCACGAGCAGCAGGGTGAGCAGCGTGGAGGTGACCAGACCGCCGATGACCACCACGGCCAGCGGCTGCGATATGAAGCCGCCGTCACCGGTGATCGACAGCGCCATCGGGAGCAGCGCGCAGATGGTCGCCAGGGCGGTCATGAGGATCGGCCGCAGCCGGTGCCGGCCGCCCTCGACCACCGCTTCGACGATGCCGTAGCCCTGCGCCCGGTACTGGTTGATGAGGTCGATCAGCACGATCGCGTTGGTCACCACGATGCCGATCAGCATCAGCATGCCGATCAGTGCGGGAACGCCCATCGGGGTGCCCGTGGCGATCAGCAGGCCGATCGCGCCGGTCGCCGCGAACGGGATGGAGACCAGCAGGATCATCGGCTGCACCAGCGAACGGAACGTGGCGACGAGGAGCATGAAGACGATCGCGATCGCCGCCAGCATCGCCAGGCCCAGGGAGGCGAAGGCCTCCTTCTGGTCCTCCGAGACACCGCTGATCTCCGCCGTGGCGCCTTCCGGGAGGTCGAGCGCGTCGATCTTCTTCTGGAGCTCCTGGCTGATGGCACCGGTGTTGTCGCCGGTCGGCTTGGCGGTGACGTTCGCCGCCCGCGCGCCGTCGATGCGGGTCATCTGCACCGGGCCGGGGACGGTCCGGACGTCGGCGATCTCACCGAGCTTCACCGCGCCGGCCGGAGTGGCCAGCGACACCTTCTTGAGCTCGGCCTCGGTGCGGGCGGGCTTCTCCGCCTTCACCACGACGTCCCGCTCGGTGTCGTCCAGGATCGCCTTGCCCGACGTGGTGCCGCGCACCGCCTGGGCGACGGCCTGGCCGAGGGTGGCCTCGGTGAAGCCGTACCGGGCGGCCTTGTCGTTGCCCTTGACCGAGATCCGCGGGACGCTCTGCGCCAGGTCGCTCTGGACGTCGGTGACGTCCTTGATCTCGTCGACCTCGCCGCGGACCTGCTCGGACGCCTTCTCGAGCGCGTCGGCGTCGGGGGCCTTGACCACGACGCTCAGGTCCTGGCTGCCGAAGCCGTCGCCGACGTTGACCGTGGTGTCGCCGATGCTCTTGCCGAGCCCGTCGAGGCCGTCACGGATCTTGTCGATCGTCGCCTCGGAGTCCTCCGAGTTCTTCAGCTTGAGCTGGTACGACGCCTGGTTGGCGCCGGTGCCGCCGCCGAAGGCGGCCATGATGCCGGAGGAGCCGACGGTGACCTGGTAGTCCTTCACCTCGTCGATGCCGTCGAGCATCTTCTCGATCTTCTTCGAGGAGGTGTCCGCGGCGTCCAGGCTGGTGCCGGGCTTCAGCTCCTGCTTGATCGAGAGGGTGTCCTGCTCGCCCTGGTCGAAGAAGTTGGTCTTGAGCAGCGGCGCCATGCCGAAGGTGCCGACGAGGACCACCACGGCGATCACCAGGCTGGTGAAGCGGCGACGGGTCGCGAACCGCAGGACCGGGACGTACATCCGCTGGAGCGGGCTGCGCGCCTCCTTCTCCTCGGTGGCGCGGCGCTGCTCCTCCGGGTCGCTGACGTCGGTGCCCTTGGGGGCGCGCAGGAACCAGTACGAGAGCACCGGCACCACGGTCAGCGACACGATGAGCGAGGCCAGCAGGGCGACCGTCACGGTCAGCGAGAACGGGCCGAACAGGGCGCCGACCATGCCGCCGACGACACCGATGGGCAGGAAGACGGCGACCGTGGTGAGGGTCGAGGAGGTGATCGCTCCGGAGACCTCCTTCACCGCGGTGAGGATCGCGTGCTGCCGCTCCTCGCCGTAGGACAGGTGCCGCTTGATGTTCTCCAGCACCACGATCGAGTCGTCGACGACCCGGCCGATGGCGATGGTCAGGGCGCCCAGCGTGAGCATGTTGAGCGACAGGTCGCGGGACCAGAGCACGATCAGCGTGATCACGACGGACAGCGGGATGGACACCGCGGTCACCAGCGTGGAGCGCAGCGACACCAGGAAGACCAGGATCACCACGACGGCCATGACCAGGCCGAGGAGACCCTCGGTGGTGAGGCTGTCGATGGACTTGGAGACGGCCGGGCCCTGGTCGCTGACGACGGTCAGCTTCGCGTCCGAGCCGAGGCTCTCGCGGAGCTCGGGCAGCTTGTCCTGGACCGCGTCGGATATCGCGACGGCGCTGCCGTCCTGGCCCATCGTCATGACGACGCCGAGGCTCGGGCGGCCGTTCGTCCGGGTGATGGAGACCGGGATGTCGGCCTCCTCCTTGACGGTGGCGATGTCGCCGAGGCGCACCGGCTTGGCCGCGCCCGCCTGGCCGCCGGACGGGGCCGGGGCACCGGCCGCGGCGTCCTGGCCGCCACCCTGACCACCGCCGCCACCGGCGCCGGCGCCGGCCGCGGGCGAGATCCTGAGGTCCTTGATCTGGTCGAGCGAGGTGAAGCCGCCGCCGACCTGGACGGTCCTGCTCTTGCCGTCCTCACTGAAGGAACCGGCGGGCAGGGACGCACCGTTCGCCTCCAGCACCTGGCCGAGCGCCGCGGCATTGAGACCCGCCCGCGCCAGCTTCGCGTCGTCCGGGGTGACCGACACGATGCGGTCCTGGACGCCGTCCACGGTGACCTGACCGACGCCCTCGATGTCCTTGAGGACGGGGACGACGGACCGGTCGAGCTGGTCGGCCAGCGTCTTCTGGTCCTTGTCCGAGGTGGCGGCGAGGACGACGGTCGGCATGTCGTCGGTGGAACCGGCGATGACCTGCGGGTCGATCTCGTCCGGCAGCTCGGGACGGGCCCGGTTCACGGCCTGCTGGACATCGGCCACGATCTGGTCGGTGTTGTTGCCGTAGTCGAACTTGGCCATGAGGACGGCCGAGCCCTCGCTCGCCGTCGAGGTGACGCCGGTGATGCCGTCGACCGTCTCGATGGTGTCCTCGAGCGGCTTGACGACCTGCTTCTCGACCACATCGGGGGACGCCCCCTGATACGGGGCCAGCACCGACACCATGGGCAGTTCGATGGGAGGCAGCAGCTGCTGCTTGAGCTGGGGAATGGCGACGGCACCGAAGGCGACCGCGACGATCGCCATGAGGGCGATCAAACCCCGCTGTACGAGGCTGATTCTGGACAGCCAGGACATGGGTGGAGAACTCTCTTCTGTTTGCTGATCGGCAGGACGGCTCGGCGACCGGGCAGTCTCTCCGGCCGGCGGGGCCATTTACGGCCCGCTTATACGATCAGCCATCGGCGAGGGTGTTTTCCTCGCTCGCAGGTCGGTTCTCGTTCCGGGCGAGTACCGCAGGCGCAGTACGGCCCTCTCCCCCGTCACTCCACCCTTGGGCGTACCAGCCCCGACTCGTAGGCGATGACGACCAGCTGGGCCCGGTCGCGGGCCCCGAGTTTGGCCATCGCCCGGTTCACATGGGTCTTCACCGTCAGGGGGCTGACGACGAGCCGTTCGGCGATCTCGTCGTTGGACAGCCCGCCCGCGACGAGGACGAGCACTTCCCGCTCCCGGCCGGTCAGCGCCGCCAGCCGCTCCCCGTCGGCGGCGCGCCGGCCGGTGCCGCCCGGGCCGTCGCCCGCGGGCCCCTGGGCGAGGAAGGTCGCGATCAGGCCCTTGGTCGCCACGGGCGAGAGCAGCGCCTCACCGGCGTCGACGACCCGGATCGCGGAGAGCAGTTCCCCGGGTTCGGCGCCCTTGCCGAGGAAGCCGGAGGCACCGGCGCGCAGCGACTCCACGACGTACTCGTCGACCTCGAAGGTCGTCAGCATGACCACCCGGACGCCGTCCAGGGCCGGGTCGGCGCTGATCTCCCGGGTGGCGGTGAGGCCGTCGGTGCCGGGCATCCGGATGTCCATGAGGACGACGTCGGGGGTGAGTTCGCGGACGAGCCGCACCGCCTCCGTGCCGTCGGACGCCTCGCCGACCACCTGCATGTCGTCCTCGGAGTCGACGAGCACCCGGAACGCGCTCCTCAGCAGCGTCTGGTCGTCGACGAGCAGCACCCGGATCGTCACGTCGCCCCCTCCCTGGTCGTGAGCGGCAAGCGTACGTGGACCCGGAACCCCCCTCCGTACCGAGGACCCGCCTCGCAGCTGCCGCCGAGCGCGGTGGCCCGCTCGCGCATGCCGATCAGGCCGTGTCCGCCGCCCTCGTCGTCGGCTCCGTCGTACCCGCCGCCGGGCCGCTGCGGGCCGTCGCCGCGGGCGCCCCGGCTCCGGACGGCGTCGCCCTTCTCACCCCGGCCGTCCCGGGGGCCCGGGGTCCGGGCGGCGTCGCCCTTGCCGCCGGTGGTCTTCGCGCTCGTGCCCTTGCCGCCGGTGGTCTTCCCGCCGGTGGCCTTCCCCGCGGCGGTCCTGACGCTGTCGCCGCGGGGGATGTCGCCGCGGGCGCCGTCCCGGCCGGTCAGCCGCGCGGCCCGCTCGGGGGCCACGGCCGTGCCGTCGTCCAGGACGGTGATCTCCAGCGCCTCCCAGGCCCGGGCGATCCGGACCGTGGCACAGGCCTGGTCGCCCGCGTGCTTGTGGGTGTTGGTCAGCGCCTCCTGGACCACCCGGTAGGCGGTGAGGTCGACGGCCGCGGGGAGGTCGCCGATGACCGCGACCGCCCGGTCCGCGCTGCGGCTGTGCCAGGGGCCCTCCGGGGCGGTCGAGGACACCTCGACGTCGACGGGCAGTCCGGCGCGGGCGAACCCGTCGACGAGCTGATCGAGCACCCCGAGGCCGGGCGCCGGCTCGGTGGGGGCCTCGGGGTCCCCGGACTGGCGGAGCAGGCCGACGGTGGCGCGCAGCTCGTGCAGCGCCGAGCGGCTGGCCTCCCGGACATGGGCGAGGGCCTCCTTGGCCTGGTCGGGCCGGCTGTCCATGACATGGGCGGCGACCCCGGCCTGCACGTTGACCAGCGCGATGTGGTGCGCGACGACGTCGTGCAGCTCCCGGGCGATCCGCATGCGCTCCTCGGCGACCCGGCGGCGCGCCTCCTCCTCGCGGGTCCGCTCGGCCCGCTCGGCGCGCTCCCGGATGGCGTCGACGACGGCCCGGCGGCTGCGCACGGCGTCCCCGATGGCGGCGGCCAGGCCGGTCCAGGCGAGGATCCCGATGTTCTGCTGGTCGTACCAGGGCCCGGGACCGCTGTACATCGCGGCGGCGGTGAGGGCCACCACGGTGAGCGCGCCCGCACGCCAGGTGGTGGACCGGTCGGTGCGGGAGGCGATGGTGTAGAGCGCGACGGCCGCGGACAGGGCGATCGGCGCTCCCCGCTCGTCGGGCTCGGTGAACAGCTCGACGAGGGTCAGCGCCCCGGTGACGCCGAGCACCTGCCGCGGCATCCGGCGCCGGAACACCAGGGCCGAGCAGGCGAGGAGTGCGAGGCCGACGCTCGACGGGGTGGGCGTGCGCGCGCCGATCCGCGGCCCGCTGGGGCTGTGGTCGGTCACCAGGGTGAGGAGGATGAGCGCCAGCACGACCGCCGCGAGCGCCGCGTCGAGCGCGAGCGGGTGGTCACGCAGCCAGCGCTGGGGACGGGCGAGGCCCGGTCCGACGGCGAGGGAGGTCACGACAAGCAACGGTAAGTGCTCGCGCGGGGGCGCAGACACCATCCGGTCCGCTCCCGGGGACCGGCCCGCGGCTCCGAGCGGCGCGCGCCGCCCTGCGCGCCGGTCCGTGCATCAAGGCGCTACCCGGGGCCCGGGCGGGGGTGGAGATCCCGGCTCCGGGCTCCACGGAAGGCGGGCGGCTGGGCTCTGCAGCAGGCTGGAGTCCGGGCGGCACAGCAGGCCGGGGTCCGGGCGCCGCGGAAGGCCGGGGTCCGGCGCCACAGCAGGCCGGGGTCCGGGCGCCGAGGCCCCAGGGTCCTGGGCTGCCGGACCGGCGTTCCCGGCCGGCTGCCGGGCTCACGGTCCCGGGCTCCCCCGGCTCCCCGGCGCTGGGCGCCAGGCGCCGGGCTCGGCGGGTGTCGGGCTCGGCGGGGGTCCGGCCGGGAGCTCCTACCCCGGGATGAGGCCGTCGTCCCGGAGCATGTCCCGCACCTCTGCGAGCGTCGCGTCGGGAGAGGGCAGGATCAGCTCGGACGGCTCCAGGGAGTCGTCCGGCAGCGGCTCGCCCAGCCGTCGCACCTCGTCGAGCAGGGCCCCGAGGGTCCGGCGGAAGCCGTCCTCGTCGCCGCTCTCCATCTCGGTGAGCAGTTCGTCGTCGAGTTTGTTGAGCTCGGCGAAGTGGCTGTCCGCCAGCTCCACCTGCCCCTCGCCCATGATCCGTACGATCACGACGGCCTCCCGGTACGCCTTGCCCGGCGGGGATCTACTGCTTGTCGAACCTGTGGCCCTGGGCCTGCTGCTCGTTCCGGTTCGGTGCGCCGCCCTCGTTCTGCGCGCCGCCCTCGATGGCCTGCTGCCCGCCGCTGCCGCCCGCGAGCTCGGCCTTCATCCGCTGGAGCTCCAGCTCGACGTCCGAACCGCCGGAGAGCCGGTCCAGCTCCGCCGTGAGGTCGTCCTTGGCCGTGCCGGTGGGGTCGTCGAGCGCACCCGAGGCCAGCAGCTCGTCGATCGCGCCGGCGCGCGCCTGGAGCTGGGCCGTCTTGTCCTCGGCCCGCTGGACCGCCATGCCGACGTCGCCCATCTCCTCGGAGATGCCGGTGAAGGCCTCGCCGATCCGGGTCTGGGCCTGGGCGGCGGTGTAGGTGGCCTTGATCGTCTCCTTCTTGGTGCGGAAGGCGTCCACCTTCGCCTGCAGCCGCTGGGCCGCGAGCGTCAGCTTCTCCTCCTCGCCCTGCAGCGTCCGGTGCTGCGTCTCCAGATCGGTGACCTGCTGCTGGAGCGCGGCCCGGCGGGACAGCGCCTCCCGGGCCAGGTCCTCGCGGCCCAGCGCGAGCGCCTTGCGGCCCTGCTCCTCCAGCTTGGACGACTGCCCCTGGAGCTGGCCGAGCTGCAGCTCCAGCCGCTTGCGGGAGGTCGCCACGTCGGCGACGCCGCGGCGCACCTTCTGCAGCAGCTCGATCTGCTTCTGGTACGAGTAGTCGAGGGTCTCGCGCGGGTCCTCGGCCCGGTCCAGGGCCTTGTTGGCCTTCGCGCGGAACAGCATCCCCATCCGCTTCATGACACCGCTCATGGGCCTCGCGCGCCCCCTTCGGGCTCGGACTCAGCACTCTGTTCTACAGACCCAACAGTACGGGCCCTGGCTCCATTACCGCACTGTTCGGGAGCCGATGCGCTCCTCCTCCAGGACGATCACACGAGCGTCGTCTCCGGCCCAAGGAGTAGGTGACGGACCTCGGGCGGAGGCGACCGCGCTGACCGGCGAACGGGCCGCGGCCTCCGGGAGGCTCCGGGAGGCGGCTACCGGCGTCCGCAGGGGCGGGTGCCGCGGGGGCCGGTGCCGCGGGGGCCGGTCCCGTCACCGTTGGGCCCGGTACCGGTGCCGTTGCCGGATCGTGGCCGTGCGGGCTGGGGGTCCGCGGCCGGACCCCGTACCCTTGGGCTTTGTGTTCCGAAGCCGTTCCAACGACGAGCAGGCCGCCGTCACCAAGATGACCGCGGACCCGCAGCAGCCCCGTGACCCGCAGGCGCCCAAGGGCCGCCCCACTCCGAAGCGCAGCGTCGCCCAGTCGCAGCGCCGGAGCACGGCGTCCACGCCGACCAACCGCAAGGACGCCGCCAAGCGGCAGCGCGAAGCGCGCCGCGCGGACCTGGCCAAGCAGCGCGAGGCGCTGGCCAGCGGCGACGAGCGGTACCTCCCCGCCAGGGACAAGGGGCCGATCCGCCGCTTCGCCCGTGACTTCGTCGACTCCCGCTTCTGCGTCGCCGAGTTCTTCCTGCCGCTCGCGGTGCTCATCCTGGTGCTGAGCATGCTGCCGTCGCCGCAGGTCAAGAACTTCTCGCTGCTGCTGTGGCTGGTCGTCATCGTGCTGATCGTGCTCGACTCGGTCGGTGTCGCGATCCGGATGAAGAAGCAGCTCCGCACCCGCTTCCCGGGCGAGAACCTCCGCGGCGCCGTGCCGTACGCGCTGATGCGCAGCCTGCAGATGCGCCGGCTGCGGCTGCCCAAGCCGAAGGTCAAGCGGGGAGAGCGGCCCTGAACGCAGCGACCGCCCAGGGAGCCGGGGATCTTCCCTCGGTGGAGTGGAGCTCCGGCGGGGCGAGCGGCTGGCTCGGCGGGCTCGGGGGCCTGCGGAACACCGTCCGTCAGGAGCTGGTCGCCCGCCAGGTCGAGGAGCAGATAGCGGCACGGTTCCCGGTGGGACAGCGGCTGCGGGTGCTCGACGTGGGCCTCGGCCAGGGCACGCAGGCGCTCCGGCTGGCCCGCGCGGGACACAGGATCACCGGGCTGGAGTCCGACCCCCGGATGCTGTCGACCGTCCGTACCGCGCTCGCCGCCGAGCCCGAGGGCATCCGGGAGCGGGTGCGGCTCATCGAGGGCGACGGCCGCGAGACCGGGGTGCACTTCCTGCCGGGCAGCTTCGACGTGGTGCTCTGCCACGGGGTGCTGATGTACCTGCCGGAGCCGGATCCGTTCCTGGCGGGCCTCGCCCGGGTGCTGGCGCCGGGCGGGCTGCTGTCGCTGCTCGTCCGGAACGCCGACGCGCTGGCGATGCGGCCGGGGCTGGCCCGCGACTGGGAGGGCGCGCTGGCGTCCTTCGACTCCCCCGCGTACACCAACCGCATCGGCCTCCCGGTCCGTGCCGACCGGCTGGACGCGCTCACCGGCACCCTCGCCGGGATCGGCGCGCCGCTGGACACCTGGTACGGGGTGCGGGTCTTCACCGACCAGGCCGCGGAGGACGAGGAGCCGCCGACGGGCCAGGAGCTGGCACGGCTGCTCGCCGCCGAGGACCGGGCCGGGCGCACCGACCCGTACCGCGCGGTGGCGGCGCTGCTGCATCTCTGCGGCGTACGGGGCTGATGCGCCTCGCGGTGTGCGGGGGCTGACGCGCATCGTGGGCGCGCGGGGGCTCGCGCGGCTGCGGGGCTGGTGCGTCTCGCGGCGGCCTGCGGACGTGCGGGCGCCGGGCGGCGTGCGGGGCTGAGCGGGCGCCGGGCGGCGGCGCCGGAACGTGACCCAGCGGATCGGGTCGGGTCGGGTCGGGTCGGCCGGTGGCTGTGCCCGGCGCGGCTCAGGTGATCAGTGCTCCGTCGCGTCCTGAGGGGTGACAGCAGCCCCCGGCCCTGGAGTGACCATGTCCGCAGCCGAGACCCCCTCGGCATTGCCCCCGTCCGCTTCCCCCGCTTCCCCCGCCTCCCCGGCTGAACGGCCGTCCGCCCGGGACACCTGGCGTGAGCTGTACGGGCACATGCGTCCGCACCGTGCCGCGGTGGCCGTGGGTGCCGTGTTGTCGCTGCTCGGCGCGGCGACCGCGCTCGGCCAGCCGCTCGCCGCCAAGGCGCTGGTCGACCGGCTCGCCGACGACGGGCCCCTCGTCGGCGTGCTCGTGCTACTCACCGGGCTGGTGCTGGCGGGCACGGTGGCCGAGGCGGCCGGTGCGTACGTGCTGGAGCGGACCGCCGAGTCGGTGGTGCTCGCGGCCCGGCGGCGGCTGATGGGACGGCTGATGCGGCTGCGGATCCCGGAGATGGAGCGGGCCCAGCCGGGCGACCTGATGTCCCGGGTCACCTCCGACACCACGCTGTTGCACCAGGTCACCACGCATTCGGTGGTCTCCGCGGTCACCGGCACCCTGAGCCTGGCCGCCACCCTGGTGATGATGGCGCTGATGGACGCCGTCCTGCTCGGCGTCACCCTCGGAGTGATCGGGCTGATCGGCAGCTCGCTGGGATTTCTGCTGCCGCGGATCTCCCGGGCGGCCGAGCGCACCCAGGAGGCGGTGGGCGCGATCTCCACCGTGCTGGAGCGGGCGTTCGGCGCCTTCCGCACGATCAAAGCCTCCGGGGCGGAGGTCCGGGAGACGGCGCGGCTGGAGGAGGCGGCGCGGGACGCCTGGCGGCACGGCGTGCGGTCGGCGAAATGGCAGGCGATCGCCTCGTCGGCCGTCGGGTTCTCGGTGCAGGCGTCCTTCCTCGCGGTGCTCGGCGTGGGCGGCGCCCGGGTGGCGTCCGGCGCGATCGAGATCTCCACGCTGATCGCGTTCCTGCTGTTCCTGGTCCATCTGGCGGACCCGGTGTCCCAGCTGGTCGGGGCGGCCGAGCAGTACCAGATGGGTGCCGCGGCCATCGCGCGGATCTCCGCGGCGGAGCGGCTCGACGTGGAGCGGATCGGTGCGGGGCGGCTCGGTGCGGGGCGGCTCGATATGGAGGCGGGGACGGGCGGGACCGGCGGGTCGGGGCCTGTCGAGGACGGACGGGAGCGGGCCGGGGGTGTGCCGCGTCAGGGCGGACCGGTGCGGCCCGAGAGTGATCCGGTACAGGCCGGGGGTGATCCGATTCGGTCCGGCGGTGGCCCGGTGCGGTCCCAGGGCGAACCGGTGCGGTCCCAGGGCGGACCGGTGCGGTCCCAGAGCGGACCGGTGCCGTCCGGTGGTGGCCCGGCGAGCGTCCGGTTCCAGGACGTCGGTTTCCGCTACCGCGACGGGCTCCCCCTCGTGCACGACGGCGTCTCCTTCGTGGTGCCCGGCGGCGGTCTGACGGCGTTCGTCGGCCCGTCCGGCGCGGGGAAGTCCACGGTCTTCGCCCTGATCGAGCGGTTCCACGAGGTGACGGACGGCCGGGTGCTCGTGGACGGCGAGGACGTCCGCGACTGGCCGCTGGACCGGCTGCGCGCGGCGATCGGCTACGTCGAGCAGGACGCCCCCGTGCTGGCCGGAACGCTGCGGGAGAACCTGGTGTTCGCCGCCCCGGACGCCACCGACGAGGAGATCCGGGACGTGCTGGCGCGCACCCGGCTGACCGCTCTCGTCGAACGGCTGCCGGACGGTCTGGAGTCCCTTGTCGGCCATCGCGGCAGTCAGCTCTCCGGTGGGGAGCGCCAGCGGGTGGCGGTCGCCCGCGCGTTGCTGCGCCGGCCCCGGCTGCTGCTGCTCGACGAGGCGACCTCGCAGCTCGACGCGGCCAATGAGCTGGCCCTGCGCGAGGTCGTCGCCGAGACCGCCCGGCACACGACCGTCCTGGTGGTGGCACACCGGCTGTCGACGGTGACGGCGGCCGACCGGATCGTGGTGATGGAGGCGGGGACGGTACGGGCGGTGGGAACGCATGCGGAACTGGTCGCGTCCGACGCCCTCTACGGTGAACTGGCGGCCACGCAGTTTCTGGTGGCTGCGGGCTGAGGGACTGTTGACGGGGTCCGGGCCCCCGGTGCTCCGGAACCCGGGCTCCCCGGGCCGATCCCTGCGGACCGGCCCGGGGGTGCTCCGAACGGAACGGCTCAGGCGTCCTCGGCCTGCAGGCTCATCGGTCCGTAGATCTCGGTGCCGTCCTCGAACAGCGTCACCTGTTCGGTACCGCCCTCCTGGAGGTCACGCCAGACCTCGCCGATCCAGGACTCCGCGTCGCCCTGCGTGCTGAACTCCTCCGGTTCGACCGCCGGCACGGTCTCCGTCCCGTCGGACTTCTCGAACCGCCACGTCCACGCCATGTCCGCCTCCTCAAGTCCCGCCGAGTAGCTGCTCCCCCGCAGCCTAATGGGCCTGCGGCGGCCACCGCTCGGAGGTCTGGGGGTGCCCCCGCGCGCCCGGGGCGCGGCGACGCGAGACGATCGGGGCGTGGAACTCACTTTCCTCGGCACCGGTGCCCCCGGCGGGCTGCCCCGCCCCGACTGCCCCTGCGCCGCGTGCGCGACCGCCGTCGGCGGTGACGCGCGCGCCGCGACCTCCCTGCTGGTGGACGGGGCGCTGCTGCTCGACCTGACCCCGGGCGCGGCGCTGGCCGCCGCCCGTGCGGGGCAGTCACTCGTCGGGGTGCGGCAGGTCCTGCTGTCCCATCCGCAGAACGGGCCCGCCGTCGAGGTGCCGGCCGGCCTGCCCGCGCCGGGCCGGGTGCCGGACGGGCGGGAGCTCGCGCTGATCAGCGGTCACCGGGTGCGGGCCGTCGCGGTGGACGTGCCCGGCACCGGCTACGTGGTCACCGGCGCGGACGGCGAACGGCTGCTGTATCTGCCGCCGGGCGCCGCCCCGGCGGGCCTTCCGGAAGGGCTCGCACCGTACGACACGGTCGTGCTCGACGTCGTCGGGCGGCCCGACGGGCTCGCCCGGCTGCGGGCCGCGGGCACGGTCACGGAGGCGACCGAGGTGGTCGCCGTGCACCTCGACCACGATGTGCCACCGGGCGCCGAACTGCGCCGCCGGCTGGCCGCGGCGGGGGCCCGCGCGGTGGCGGACGGGGAGACGATGCGGGTGGGCGACCACCCCACGGTGCCCGCGCCGCCGCGGCGCACGCTGGTCCTCGGCGGGGCGCGGTCGGGGAAGTCGGTGGAGGCGGAACGGCGCCTGGAGTCCTTCCCGGAGGTGGTGTACGTCGCGACGAGCGGCACCCGTGAGGGGGACGAGGACTGGGCGGCCCGGGTCTCCCTCCACCGGGAGCGCCGGCCCGGCTCCTGGCGCACCGTCGAGACCTGCGACCTGGTGCCGCTGCTCGCCGAGGAGGGGCCGCCGCTGCTCATCGACTGCCTCGCGCTGTGGCTGACGGACGCCATGGACGCGGTCGGGGCCTGGGACGACGACCGCTGGGCGGCAGGGGGACGGCGGGAACTCCGGGAGCGGACGGACGCGCTGGTGGCGGCGGTACGGGCGACCCGGCGCCGGGTGGTCGCCGTGTCGAACGAGGTGGGGTCGGGGGTGGTGCCGGCCACGGCTTCCGGGCGGCGCTTCCGGGATGAACTCGGGCGGCTCAATGCGGGGTTCGCGGCGGAGTGCGAGCAGGTGCTGGTGGTGGTGGCGGGGCAGGCTGTGCCGCTTCGCTGACGCTTGGTGGGCGGGGAGAGGGCGGGTGTGCCGAGGGCGAGGACAAGGGTGGCGGTAGCAGCGATGGTGCTGTAGGTGCGCATGCGGAAGTAGCCCTTCGGGATGT